>NZ_JBMERR010000019.1:0-103541 GCF_048820915.1 Cribrihabitans pelagius
TTGACGGACACGTCCAGACCAACATAATGCAACATGGTCGTTCTCCTTCACGGCTGGTTTTGCTGAGGCCGATCTTATCGGACCTCGTTCGCCCTGGGAGAGCGGCCGCCGCAAACACACCATGTCATTCGATGGGGCTAGCGGACCATCGGGCCGCTGGCGCCGCGGCATAGGTTCGCTGGCCCGCTGACGCCGCGGGTGATAGGGCCTGCCTCCGCTGTTGCCGGCATGCTGTGCCGCACGGGCCGGTGGTGCCGGGTCCCGGCTGAACCGACCGCGCAGCTTCCGAAAATACCAGAGAGCCCCGGCCGCATACTGCCATCAGGCCGGAGACGGCAGAACCGGCGGTGCTGGCATCCGGCCAGTCAACCCAAGCCGCCGTCCGCACGCAGCCGCGCCGGTTGGCAGCAGACGGCCGGTCGCTGGGCCGGCGTTCCAATCACGGCACAGGGGCGGTGCCGCGGCGCCGCCCCCTGTGTTGTCAATCCAGCGGTTTGAGGCGCCGTCCTGTGCGTTGTCGCCGGTCCGGCGCTCAGCTGCGGCGCCGGCGGCCGCGGCGTTCGCGGGCGGGTCCGCCCGCGTCCTCGCCGGTGCCGTCGCTTTCCGAGGTGAAGGGGCCGATCTTGGCGACGATGTCCTCCAGTTCCGGGCGGCTGCCGCGCGGGCGGCTGTCGAGGGCCGCGCGCATGTGGCGCAGATGCTCCGGCGTGGTGCCGCAGCAGCCGCCGATGATCTTGGCACCCGCATCGCGCGCCAGCACCGCGTATTCCGCCATTAGCTCGGGTCATTCGATGGGGCTAGCGGACCATCGGGCCGCTGGCGTCGCGGCATAGGTTCGCTGGCCCGCTGACGCCGCGGCTGATAGGGCATGCCTCCGCTGTTGCCGGCATGCTGTGCCGCACGGGCCGGTGGTGCCGGGCCCCGGCTGAACCGACCGCGCAGCTTCCGAAAATAACAGAGAGCCCCGGCCGCATACTGCCATCAGGCCGGAGACGGCAGAACCGGCGGTGCTGACATCCGGCCAGTCAACCCAAGCCGCCGTCCGCACGCAGCCGCGGCAGCTGCGGCGGTTGGCAGTAGACGGCCGGTCGCTGGGCCGGCGTTCCAATCACGGCACAGGGCGGTGCCGCGGCGCCGCCCCCTGTGTTGTCAATCCAGCGGTTTGAGGCGCCGTCCTGTGCGTTGTCGCCGGTCCGGCGCTCAGCTGCGGCGCCGGCGGCCGCGGCGTTCGCGGGCGGGTCCGCCCGCGTCCTCGCCGGTGCCGTCGCTTTCCGAGGTGAAGGGGCCGATTTTGGCGACGATGTCCTCCAGTTCCGGGCGGCTGCCGCGCGGGCGGCTGTCGAGGGCCGCGCGCATGTGGCGCAGATGCTCCGGCGTGGTGCCGCAGCAGCCGCCGATGATCTTGGCACCCGCATCGCGCGCCAGCACCGCGTATTCCGCCATCAGCTCGGGTGTGCCGTCATAGTGGATGTGGCCGTCAACATATTTCGGAATGCCCGCGTTGCCCTTGGAGATGATCGCCCGTTCGGTGCCTTGCGCCGCAAAGCCCAGCACGGTGCGCAGGATGTCCGAGGCGCCGGTGCCGCAATTGGCGCCGAAGGCGAGCGGCGGGTTGTCGAATTCCTCCACCAGCTGCGCCAGAGCGGCGGAGGTGACCCCCATCATGGTGCGGCCCGCGGTGTCAAAACTCATGGTGCCGCACCAGGGCATCTCCGCGAGGCGGAAGGCCTCGGCCGCGGCGCGGAATTCCTCCGGCGCGGAAATGGTCTCCAGCCACAGCACATCGGCGCCGCCTTCCTTCAGCGCCTCTGCCTGCTCGTGGAACATCTCCACCGCAAGCTCGTGGCTGAGTTCGCCAACCGGCTGCAGAATCTCCCCGGTGGGGCCGACCGAGCCTGCCACTGCAATCTTGCGGTCTGCCTTGTCCGCCACTTCGCGGCCCAGTTCCGCCGCCACGCGGTTCAGCTCGCGCACCCGGTTCTGCGCATCATGCAGTTTCAGCCGCGCGGCGGTGCCGCCGAAGCTGTTGGTCAGGAACAGGTCGCTGCCCGCATCCACCGCGCCCTGGTAGAGCGCGCGGATCTTGTCCGGCGCCCCGGTGTTCCAAAGCTCGGGCGCATCGCCCGATTGCAGCCCCATGTTGAACAGCGTGGTGCCGGTGGCGCCATCGGCCAGCAGCACGTCCTTGTGCGCAAGCAGGTCGGAGAAGGTGTTTGTCATCGGAAAATGTCCCGTGGATAGGTCGCATGGTCGCAAGACGCCGCGGCTGCGCCGCCGCGGGGCGGGGAGGTGTCCTTCCCCTGTGTCACGCCGTGCGGGCGAGGGCAATTTCATTTTCTTCAACTTCATTATGAGCCGCAGCGCCACCCGGGGGCAGGGGCCGGAGCGGCGGCGGGCTGTGCACCAGGCGGGTGAGGTCGGCTAGGGCAAGCGCCAGCGCGGGCCAGCTGGGTGCAACGGCATAGCGCGGCTCCCAGCGCGGCGCAAAGCAGGTCTTGAAGCGGCGCAAACCCCGGTCCAGGCCGCGGGTCAGCCTGTGGCCGGGCACAGCCGCCAGCGACAGCCGCGCGACACCCGCCTCCGCAGCCGCGGCGATGCCTGCGCAGACCAGCGCATGGCCGGTGCCGTCCGGCGCGCCGGGGCAGATCCGGATCAGGTCGAGGCACCATTCGCCTTCGGCGCGGTGGAAGCTGGCAAAGCCATCGAGCCGCGGGCCGCGCGCGGCGAGGAACACCGCCTGGTCTGCAAGATAGCCGGGTTCGAACCGGCCCATGGTGGTGCCGCGGGCGGGGCCGTGGCTTCGCTGCCATGCGGCATCGAGCGCCGCCATCTGCGGCAGCGGCAGCATCGGCCCGGCCGGAGCGGCGTGCAGCCCGGCCTTCTCCGCGTGGCGCAGCTTGCGGCGCAGCTGCCGCCGGGCGGAACCGCTTCCGCTGAAGCGCTGCGGGTCCAGCACCGCTTCCTCGGCGATGCGCAGCACCCGCCAGCCGCTTTGCCGCGCGGCCTGTGCAATCCGCGGCGAGCATTTGTAGAGGCAGGCGGCGGCATTGCGTCCTCTCGCATGGGCGGCGAGCGGGGCAAATACCTCTCCGGCCAGGCCCGAGACCGGATCGAACAGCGCAACCGAGGCCTGGGGCGTGTCCAGCAGGGCCAGCTGGTTCAGGCCAAAGGCCTGCAGATACCCGCCGTTCTGGGCGATCACCGCGGTTTCGGCGCAAGGCCTCGCTGCGGGCAGGGCCGAGGCCGGACGGCGCTGGCTGCCGAGCAGGGCCGCCTCCGCGGGCCGGGCGGCAGCGGCGCGGGGCTGCAGCAGCCGCGGCCAGGCCAGCAGCGCGCCCGCCAGCGCGGCAGGCAGCGCGTAGTAGACCAGGCGGAAGGCAAGCAGCCCCGCCAGCAGGGCCGCATCCGGCGCCATGGGCAGCAGCGCAAGCAGCGTGAGCTCCAGCGGCCCGGCGCCGGCAGGGGCAGAGGAGAGGATCGCCACCCCAAGCGCCAGCGCATAGGCCGTCAGCAGCGGCAGCCAGGCGACGCCCGTGCCGCCAGGCAGCAGCAGCCACAGCGCAGTGCCTGCCGCTGCCACATCCGCCAGCGCCCAGACCGCCAGCGCCGCGGTTGCCGGCAGCGAGGGCCAGCGCAGCCGCAGCCGCCCGAGCCGCAGGTCCGGCCGCAGGAAGCTGTAGGCCGCAAGCAGGACGCAGAGCAGGAGCAGCAGCGCCCCGGTCAGCCGCAGCCCGGGGACAGAGGGCGGCGGCGCCGCGAGCAGAACCAGGCCGCAGATCGCGGCGAGGGCATAAAGAAAGGTTGCCGCCACCAGCGCAGTGAGCCGCCCTGCGGCGGCGGCGCGCAGCCCCGGCAGCAGCCGCCAGCGGGCATAGGCGCCGGTCAGCATGCCAAAGCCCGCGGTTTGCGAGAAGGCGATGGCCGCCATGCCTGCGCGCCGCGCCGAAGGTCCGTCCAGTCCGGTGCCGAGATGCCGGTGCGCCACGGAATCGTAACGCCCGAGGGCGGCAAAACTGGCAGCGGTTGCCAGCAGCGCGCCCGCCCATTGCCAGGGTGCAAGGCTGCCAAGCGCCGCCGTCAGCTCCGGCAGCGCGGGCAGGGCGGCGCGGGTGTGCAGGACCCAGAAACACACGCCCATCACCGCCAGCGGCAGGGTGAGGCGCAGCAGCCGCGCGGCCGGCCGGAGGGCGGATCGGAGGGATGACGGCATGGCGGTCCTAGCACGAGGCCCGGAGGGGCGGTGCCAGTCAGTCTAGCCGATGCGGTTTGCAGACAAGTTAACCGCCCCAAGCCAGCCGGGCAGGTGGCCGGAGAAGCTGCTGGTCGGGTCCGCCGGCCAGGTCCAATAGTCACAGCCGCCGGGCAGGATCGCCGGGCAGGCCGGGGGGGGGGGGCAGGAGAGGGGACAGGTCGGGAAGGACAGCCGCGGAGAAAGCCCTGGCAGGGCAGGCGGAGCGCGCTGCAGGGCAATGTGCGCCGCGGCGGCGCACTCCAGCTGCCGGCGGGCCCTGCCCGCGCCTCCAAGGAGACGGAAGGCGGGCGATGGCACGCCGCTCAGGCGCGCGGGCCGGGGGCCGGCGTCAGGACCGTTCGCTCAGCACCTGGGCGGTGGCCAGCGGCAGGAACTCGGCCAGCTTTGCGCGGATTTCCTCCTCGGTGTGGCGGCCGTGGAAATCCTCGGCAACCTTGCGCACCACCTGGCGGTAGCCCGGCTCCGCCAGGTCGATGGAGATCAGGCCGCTGGCGTAGTCCTCGGCTGCGGTGCCGGATTTGCCAAGCTGCTCCGCCGCCCAGCGGCCAAGCATCCGGGTGCAGAGCGCGCGGGCGTTGAACCGCATCGCCTCATCACGGGCGAAGCGGTCCTCGAAGGCTTTCTCCCGCTCGTTGAATAGCGTCATCTGGGCTCCTCATTCGTGTCTGTCTGCGTGAAGGGCTATTCATTAGATATGTAGCGGTATTGCGCATCCTCAAGCGCAGTGCAGGTGTCCCCGGAGACGGCCCGGGCGGCGCGCCCTCCGGCGCTGCGGGCGCACCGCCCCGGGCCGCGGCGGACGCCTTGCCCGGAAAGCACATCGGCGGCTCCTGCAGCGGCTCTGGCCTCCCTGTCCAGCGGGCCGCGCTTGCGGCGATGGCACCCTTGCACTATGAGGGCGGCATGGACCCGCGCCGGATTCCCGGCCTGCACCCCCGAAAGGCATTTCATGGCACGTCGCAAGAAGATCTACGAAGGCAAGGCCAAGACCCTTTATGAAGGCCCGGAGCCCGGCACCATCGTCCAGTACTTCAAGGATGACGCCACCGCCTTCAACGCCGAGAAGCGCGACGTGATCGAGGGCAAGGGTGTGCTGAACAACCTCTTGAGCGAGTTCTTCATGCTGGGCCTGGGCCAGGTCGGCGTGCCGACGCATTTCCTGAAGCGGCTCAACATGCGCGAGCAGCTGGTGCGCAGCTGCGAGATCATCCCGCTCGAGGTCATCGTGCGCAACTATGCGGCCGGCAGCATCTCCAAGCGGCTCGGCCTCGAGGAGGGCACCCAGCTGCCGCGGCCGATTGTGGAATATTGCTACAAGGACGACGCGCTCGGCGATCCCCTGGTGACCGAGGAGCATATCGCCGCCTTCGGCTGGGCCAGCCAGCAGGACATGGACGACGTCCTGAGCCTGGCGCTCAGGGTGAACGATTTCCTCTCCGGCGTGATGCTGGCGGTGGGCATCCGCCTCGTCGACTTCAAGATCGAGATCGGCCGCATCTACGACGGCGACTTCCAGCGCCTGGTGGTGGCCGACGAGATCAGCCCCGACAGCTGCCGCCTGTGGGACATCAAGACCGGCCAGAAGCTCGACAAGGACGTGTTCCGCCGCGACCTCGGCAGCCTGACCGACGCCTATTCCGAGGTGGCGCGGCGCCTGGGCGTGATGCCGAACAACCCGCCCGCGCCGGGCAAGCCGACGCTGGTGAACTGAGCCGCAGAACTTATCCAGTCCCGCCCTGCGCCAAGGGCGGGATTTTGAGTATTTATGGCAAGATGAAAGAGCCCGGACGGGTGCTTTTGCCGGCCGGAGAGAAACGCCGCAAGCGAGAGGAAGACGCGATGAAGGCACGGGTGCATGTGATGCTGAAAAACGGGGTTCTGGATCCGCAAGGCGAGGCCGTGCGCCACGCCTTGGGCGCCTTGGGCTTCGACAAGGTCGAGGGCGTGCGCCAGGGCAAGGTGATCGACCTGCAGCTGGCCGCGGGCGCCACTGAAGCGGACGTGACCGAAATGTGCGAGAAGCTGCTCGCCAATACCGTGATCGAATCCTACAGCATCGAGATGCAGGGATGAAGGCGGCGGTTGTAGTCTTCCCGGGCTCGAACTGCGACCGCGACCTGGCGGTGGCCTTCGAACAGGCCGGGTTCGATGTCTCGATGGTCTGGCACAAGGACAGCACGCTGCCCGCGGGCATCGACATCGTCGGCGTGCCGGGCGGGTTTTCCTATGGCGACTACCTGCGCTGCGGCGCCATCGCGGCGCAATCGCCGATTTGCAAGGCGGTGGCCGGGCACGCGGACCGCGGCGGCTATGCCATCGGCATCTGCAACGGTTTCCAGATCCTGACCGAGACCGGCGTGCTGCCGGGGGCGCTGCTGCGCAATGCCGGGATCAAGTACATCTGCCGCACGGTGGATCTCGAAGTGGCAACCGCGGACAGCGTCTTTACCTCCGGATACGAGCAGGGCCAGGTCATCGGCGTGCCGATCGCGCATCACGACGGCAACTACTACGCCGGCGCCGATACCGTGGCCGCGCTCCAAGACCAGGACCGGGTCGCCTTCACCTATGCCGCGAACCCCAACGGCTCGGTTGCCGGTATAGCGGGCATCCTCTCGGAAAACCGTCGCGTGCTGGGCATGATGCCGCATCCCGAACGGGCGGCGGATGATGGCCATGGCGGCACCGATGGGGCGGCAGTGTTCCGCGCATTGGCCGGAATGGTCACCGCGGCGTGACTTGAGCCTGCGGGGCGGCCGCAATAGGTATTAGCCCATGACCGCCCCGCATACCGACCCGCCGAAATCCGGCCAGCCCGGCTTCGGCCAGCCCAGATCCGGCCAGCCCAGATCCGGCCAGCCGAAGCCCGGCCCGCCGAAGTCTGGCCCGAAGGCGCGTTCGCGCACGATCTCGTGGCGGGCGCGGCTGGCGCTGGCGCTGTTCCTGCTGATCGCCGCGGTCACCGTCTGGACCACCAACCGGGCGCTCACCCACCGGTTCACCGAAAGCACCCGCAACCGGGCCGAGCTGCGGCTGGCGCTCTATTCCGGCAACCTGTTGAGCGAGCTGCGCCGCCACGCCATCGTGCCGCAGCTGCTGGCGCGCGACCAGACCCTGATCTCGGCGCTGCAATCCAGTGATTTCTCGCTCTCCACCCAGCGGCTGATTTCCTTTGTCGACGAGATCGGCGCAGCCTCGATCATGCTGCTGGCCGGCGACGGCCGCACGGTGGCCGCCACCGACCGCAACCGGCTGGGCGAGAGCCACCGCAACGCCGCCTATTTCGTCGACGCGGTGCGCTCCAAATCCACCGTCTTCTCGGTGATTCCGCGCGAGGTTGGCGGCTACCGTTTCACCTATTCGCGCCGGGTTGTGGATGGTTCCGGCGTCTTGGGGGCGATCGTGGTGGAGGTCGACCTGCAGAAGTTCGAACGCGCCTGGGCGGGCATTTCGGATGCGGTGATGGTGAGCGACAGCACCGGCACCATCATTCTCGCCACCGAGGCGCGCTGGCGCGGCCGTTCGGAAGCGGCAGCGCTGCGCCAGCAGACCGCCGAAGGTGCCATCCAGCGCGCCATCCGTGCCACCACCGACTGGACCGCGCTGCCCGCCGACGCCTACCTGCAGGGTGAGGCGGTGATGCGGCTGGAGACGCGCATCCCCTTCCAGGGCTGGCGCATGGCCTCCTTCACCACCTACGCCTCGATCCGCGAGAAGGTGAACACGGTGCTGGCGCTGGAGATCATGGGATTCGCCATCCTGCTGGCGCTGGCCTTCTATGCGCTCAGCCGCAAGACCGCGCTGAGGATGGCGCTGTTCCAGCGCGAGTCGGCGGAGCTTCGCGTATTGAATGCGCGGCTCCAGCGGGAAATCGCCGAGCGCGAGCGCATGCAGAAGACCCTCGCGGTGGCCGAGCAAAGCCTGGCGCAGAGCTCGAAGCTCGCGGCCCTGGGCGAGATGTCGGCCGCGGTCAGCCACGAGCTGAACCAGCCGCTCGCGGCGATGAAGACCTACCTCGCGGGCGCCCGCCTGCTGCTCAACCGCAACCGCCCCGAAGAGGCGCTCGCCTCCTTCGGCCGCATCGACGACCTGATCGAGCGCATGGGCGCGATCACAAGGCAGCTGAAGTCCTACGCGCGCAAGGGCGGCGACACTTTCAGCCCTGTGAATCTTGGCGATGCGCTGGCCTCCAGCCTGTCGATGATGGAGCCGCAGCTGCGCCAGCGGCATGTGAAAATTACCCGCATCCTTCCGGAAGAACCTGTTAAAGTGATGGGCGACCGGATGCGGCTGGAGCAGGTTATGGTGAATCTCTTGCGCAATGCGCTCGACGCCACCAAATCTGTCGCGGATCCAGAAGTGGAGATCCTTCTCGCCGCCGGTGAGACGGCAACCCTGTCGGTGCGCGACAATGGCGATGGGATCGAGGATTTCGACAGTCTGTTCGAGCCTTTCTACACCACCAAGCAGCCCGGCGACGGCGTCGGCTTGGGGCTTGCCATCTCCTCAGGGATCGTTAACGACCTCGGGGGACGGCTGACCGCACGCAACGGCCAGAACGGCGGCGCGGTCTTCGAGATGCAATTGCCGATCCTTGCGGATGGCATCGAGGCCGCGGAATGACGCGGCAGGAAGATTAGGAGTGAGCGCGCATGGCACAGGCTATGAAAATCGCGATCGTCGACGATGAACAGGATATGCGGCAGTCGATCAGCCAGTGGCTGGCACTGTCGGGCTATGACACCGAAACCTTCGCCAGCGCCGAGGATGCGCTGAAAGTGCTGGGGCCGGACTATCCGGGCATTGTGATTTCCGACATCAAGATGCCGGGCATGGATGGCATGCAGTTCCTGAAGAAGCTGATGGGCACCGACTCCGCGCTGCCGGTGATCATGATCACCGGCCATGGCGATGTGCCGATGGCGGTGGAGGCGATGCGGATGGGCGCCTTCGACTTCCTGGAAAAACCCTTCAACCCCGACCGCATGTCCGAGCTTGCCAAGCGCGCCGCCGCGATGCGGCGGCTGACGCTCGATAACCGGGCGCTGCGGCGCGAGCTGTCGGATGGCGGCCAGATCATGAAAAAGCTGATCGGCCAAAGCCCGGTGATGGAGCGCCTGCGCGAGGACATCCTCGACCTCGGCCAGGCCGACGGCCACGTGCTGATCGACGGCGAGACCGGCACCGGCAAGACGCTGGTCGCGCATGCGCTGCACGCGGTGGGCAGCCGGGCGGGCAAGAAGTTCGTGCTGATCTCCTGCGCCGCGATGGAGGAAGACGCGCTCTCCAAGCGCCTGTTCGGCCCGGTGATGCCCGAGGACAGCATGCTGCCCGCGGTGGAAGAGGCGCGCGGCGGCACCCTGGTGCTGGAGGATATCGAGGCGCTGAGCGAGACGCTGCAGGCCAAGCTGCTCAACGTGATCAACGAGCAGGGCATGCCGGGCGAAACCCGCATCATTGCGATCTCCAACCTGCAGGAGGCGGGCAAGACCTGCGAGGACGTGCTGCGCCCCGACCTGTTCTACCGGCTGGCAGCCCTGCGCATCACCGTGCCGCCGCTGCGCCAGCGCGGCGAGGACATCCTGACGCTGTTCACCCGGCTGAGCGAGCAGTTCGCCGATGAATACGGCTGCGAAACCCCGCAGGTGAGCGCGCAGGAAGCGGCGCAGCTGTTGCAGGCGCCCTGGCCGGGCAACGTGCGCCAGCTCATTAACATTGCCGAACGCGCGGTGCTGCAATCGCGCCGCGGCTCGGGCACCATCGCGTCGCTGCTGATGTCCGACCACGAAGAGATGCAGCCGGTGATGACCACCGAAGGCAAGCCGCTGAAGGAATATGTGGAAGCCTTCGAGCGGATGCTGATCGACAACACCATGCGCCGCCACAAGGGCTCGATCGCCAGCGTCATGGACGAGCTGTGCCTGCCGCGCCGCACCTTGAACGAGAAGATGGCCAAATACGGCCTGCAGCGTTCGGACTATCTCGGCTGAACCGCACGCCCCGTGTCCCGCGCCCGTTTCCCGGCGCGGGAAACGGCCCGGAAAACACGCGTTTTCCGAGCCGGAATTCCCATGGAATTCCGACCCCCGCTGCGGTTGAGCGCGCCGGGTCCGGCCGCCGCCCTCATTGCGGCAGGCGCCTTCAGGCAATATTAACCCTCATGCCGCTAGCCTGAGACGGGCAGTAATTTCGGCGGCAATGGGCACGAATGACCATTGTCATTACCTATCCACAGGCCTTATGCTGACCCGACAGGCAGACGGCCGCCCTGCGGCCCGCCTGATCCGACGAGTTTCGCTGGCTTTGGCTTTTGCCCGGCACAATCCGAAAAAGCCCAAGGCCAGACCGATAGGCCCCATTCCGGGGCAGTTTAGCGCCCGGGCCGGTTTTCCGGCTCAGGGATAACAGGGCAGGGCCTGGGGATTTCTCCCGCCTGCCGGAGAAGAACCGCGATGACGCGCGCGAGAGCGAAGAGCACTGAGGCAGGAAGGCCGGGCACCGACCCCGGGACCACCCGCTGCAACGCGCCGTCCCTAATCGCCCAGACAAGACACCTCCCCTCACGCGCGCGGCCGCCTGGCAACAGCCGGGCCGCGGGCGCTCAGGTCAGGTGCATCAAGGACTCATGGCTAAGAAAATGCTTATCGATGCCACCCACGCGGAAGAAACCCGCGTCGTGGTGGTCGATGGAAACAAGGTTGAGGAATTCGACTTTGAATCCGAAAACAAGCGCCAGCTCGCTGGCAACATCTACCTCGCAAAGGTAACCCGGGTCGAACCCTCGCTGCAGGCGGCCTTCGTCGATTACGGCGGCAACCGCCACGGCTTCCTGGCGTTCTCGGAGATCCACCCCGACTATTACCAGATCCCGGTCGCCGACCGCGAAGCGCTGATGGAAGAGGAGCGCGCCTACGCCGAGGCGATGCGCGCCCGCGACGAGGAGGAAGACGCTCCGAAACCGGCCAGGTCCGGCCGCGGGCGCACGCGCGCCAAACCGCGCAGCACCGCCAAGGCGGAGAAGCTCGCAAGCGGGGATGCGGTGGAAACCCGCGAAGTCGAAACCGGTGCGGAACAGCTTGCCGAAATCGCGGGCATGGAGACCATCGATCTCGATACGGCGGAAGCTGCCGAAGCGCCTGCTGAACTGGCAGAGGTGCCCGAAGAGGGCAGCTCGCAGATGGAGCGCGTTGCCGGGACTCCGGTCGAGGAACCGGCAGAGGATGACTCCGGCGGCCCCGCAGAGGACGCCGCAGACGCGGACGCGGCGCCCTCCGAAGCAGAGACCGGCCCGGAGGAGACCGGCGCGAACGGCTCCGATGAAAACGGGGACGAGACCGGCCGCGCCGACGCCGCCGACAAGGACGAGTCGATCGAATCCGTCGCCGACGAAGACGACAGCGAAGACATCCGCCCGCCGCGCAAGCCGCGCCCGCGCCGCTACAAGATCCAGGAAGTGATCAAGGTGCGCCAGGTGCTGCTGGTGCAGGTTGTGAAGGAAGAGCGCGGCAACAAGGGTGCGGCCCTCACCACCTATCTGTCGCTGGCCGGCCGTTACTGCGTGCTGATGCCCAACACCGCGCGTGGCGGCGGCATCTCCCGCAAGATCACCAACGCCGCCGACCGCAAGAAGCTCAAGGACATCGCCGCCGAGCTGGACGTGCCCAAGGGCGCAGGGCTCATCGTGCGCACCGCCGGCGCCAAGCGCACCAAATCCGAGATCAAGCGCGACTACGAATACCTGCAGCGGCTCTGGGAGCAGATCCGCGAGCTCACGCTGCAGTCCATCGCGCCCGCCAAGATCTACGAGGAAGGCGACCTCATCAAACGCTCGATCCGCGACCTCTACAGCCGCGAGATTGACGAGGTTCTGGTCGAAGGCGACCGCGGCTACCGCATCGCCAAGGACTTCATGAAGATGATCATGCCGTCCCACGCCAAGAACGTGAAGAACTACCAGGACGCGCTGCCGCTGTTTGCCCGCTACCAGGTGGAAAGCTACCTCGGCGGCATGTTCAACCCGACCGTGCAACTGAAATCTGGCGGCTACATCGTTATCGGCGTGACCGAGGCGCTGGTGGCGATTGACGTGAACTCCGGCCGTGCCACCAAGCAAGGCTCGATCGAGGAAACCGCGCTGAACACCAACCTGGAGGCCGCCGAGGAGGTTGCCCGCCAGCTGCGCCTGCGCGACCTCGCGGGCCTGATCGTGATCGACTTCATCGACATGGACGAGCGCAAGAACAACGCCGCCGTCGAAAAGCGCATGAAGGACAAGCTGAAGACCGACCGCGCCCGCATCCAGGTGGGCCGGATCTCGGGCTTCGGCCTGATGGAAATGTCGCGCCAGCGCCTGCGCCCCGGCATGATCGAGGCGACCACCGCGCCGTGCCCGCATTGCCATGGCACCGGTCTTATCCGCTCTGACGATTCGATGGCGCTGTCGATCCTGCGCCAGATCGAGGAAGAGGGCACCCGCCGCCGCTCGCGCGAGGTTCTGGTGCGCTGCCCGGTCTCGATTGCCAATTACCTGATGAACCAGAAGCGCGAGCATATCGCCCAGATCGAGGCGCGCTACGGCCTGTCGGTGCGCATCGAGGGTGATGCGCATCTGGTCAGCCCCGACTTCACGCTGGAGAAGTTCAAGACTGCGTCCCGCGTAGTGCCGGTGGCGACGGCGCCGGTGGTCTCGGTCGACATGTCGATCATGGATCAGGTCGACGCCGACGAGGAAACCGCCTCCGAGGAAGAGGAGGAGGCAGTCCCCGCCGCCGAGCCGGAAGAGGCCGCTGCTGCCGAGACGGGCCAGGAGGAGGCCAAGCCGAAGCGCAAGCGCCGCCGCCGCCGCCGCAAGAAGTCCGGCGCGGGCGAGCAGGAGCAGGATCAGACCCAGCAGGAGACCGGTGACGCTGCCGCTGAGCCTGAGGAAACTGCCCCGGAGGCTGAAGCAGAGGCCGAAGGCGCCGCTCAGGACGCTGGTGCGGAGAGCGCCGAAGGCGAGGCGGAGACACCCGCCAAGCCCGAGAAGAAGACCCGCACCCGCACCCGCAGCCGCTCGCGCAAACCCAAGGCGGACCCGGCGGAGGCCGCCGCAGAGGAGGCCGCGCCCGCAGGCGCCGCAGACGCTTCAGAGGAGGCTCCGGCCGCAGAGGCAGCCGCGCCCGCGGCAGCAGCCGAGGCACCGGCGGAAGCTCCGGCAGAGGCAGAAACTGCCGAATCCCCTGCGGAACCGGTGGCGGAAGCCGCCCCCGTGGCCGCCCCGGCGGAAGAGCCGCAAGCGGTTGAAGCAGCAGTAGAACCTGCGGAGCCCGCGCAAACCGGGCCTGCCGAGGCCGAGACAGCCCAGCCGGAAGCGGCGGACGAGGCAGAGCCGGAAGCGGAGCGGGCACCCGAGCCCGAGCCCGAGCCCGAGCCCGCCCTGGCCGAAGCCGAGGCCGCGCCGGAACCGGCGGCCCCCGCCAAGCCCAAGCGCCGTGGCTGGTGGTCGGCAAGCTGAGCCGGGCAGACAGTAAAATGAAAAAGGCAGGCCTTCTGGCCTGCCTTTTTCTTTGCGGACAGCAAGGGCCGCGGCACCCCGGTCCGCACCCGTATCTCAGGCCCATTTCTCAGGCGCGGGGCACGGCGCGGAAAACACGCGTTTTCCGGGCCGGAATTCCTGACGGACTCCAGTACTCTCAAGCGGCGGCGGCGCTGAAAAACTCTTTGGCTTACGGGCCCTTGCGGATCAGGTAGACCTGGTGGCCCTGGCCGTCGCGATGGCCGAGGAACTCATGCCCCGCCTCATTGCAGAAATGCGGCACGTCGACCACCGCCGCCGGATCGTCCGCCAGCAGTTCCAGCACCGCCCCCGGCGCCAGTGTTTTCAGCCGCTTGCGGGCCTTCAGCACCGGCAGCGGGCAGAGCAGGCCGATGGCGTCCAATGTCTCGTTGATCTCGCTCATAACCCGCAGATATGACGGATATTTCATCCTGTCCACAAGGATGTGACCAGAGCCCCCCGTGACCTTGCGCGCGCGAGGGCTTATGGCTGGGGCATGTTTGGAATCGAGATCATCGACGCAGGGCTGCTCCCTGCCATGTTCGTGGCGCTGATCGGCGGGCTGATCAGCTTCCTGTCGCCCTGTGTGCTGCCCATCGTGCCGCCTTATCTGGCCTATATGAGCGGCGTCTCCATCAACGAGATTCAGGGCACGGCTGCGGCCCGGCGCAAGGCGGTGACCGCAGCGCTGTTCTTTGTCCTCGGCCTTTCGACCGTGTTCCTGCTGCTGGGCTTCACCGCTTCGGCCTTCGGCGCCTTTGTGCTGCAGAACCAGGAGTTATTCGCGCAAGTCTCCGGGCTCGTGGTGATCGTCTTCGGGCTGCATTTCCTCTCTGTCTTCCGCATCCCGCTTCTGGACCGGGAGGCCCGGATGGAGGCAGGCCAGTCCGGCGGCTCGGCGCTTGGCGCCTATGTGCTGGGGCTGGCCTTCGCCTTTGGCTGGACGCCCTGCATCGGCCCGCAGCTGGGCGCGATCCTGTCTCTGGCCGCCTCCGAAGCTTCGGTCAGCCGGGGCACGGTGCTGCTTGGCGTCTACGCCGCGGGGCTGGGCGTGCCCTTTCTGCTGGCGGCGATGTTCCTCACCCGCTCGATGGCGCTGATGAACCGGATGAAGCGGCACATGGGCATGATCGAGAAGGTGATGGGCGGGCTGCTCGTCGTGGTCGGCGTGGCGCTCGTCACCGGGCTGTTCACCAGCTTTTCCTGGTGGCTGCTGGAGGCCTTCCCGGCGCTGGCGCTGCTGGGCTGACGGAGAGGGGCCTTCGGGCGCCTCCTATAACGCGCCGGTCTGGGGGCCGCAGCAGGCCGGCTGACGCGCATCGCCGGCGCGCCACCACGCGGCAGCGATTTGGCTGGTGCTGGGCGTGTGCCCGAGAGGGCGTACGGGTTTGGCCGGGTTAATCTGCCAAACACTCCCGTTCGATCGCCCCCCGCGCTAGGGCGATGCGCGGCTTGCCTCTCGCCTCCGCTGTCCGCTCTTAACCGCGGATTGACCGCTCAACCCTTACGCTTGGCAGCAAGCGCTGCTAGTCTGGCGCGGCAAGCAGGGGGCAGGGCGTGGAGCAGCAATCGAGCCGGATCGATCAGGTGCGCAGGCGCCGGGTGTTCTACATCCCCGGCTACGATCCCTTTCACCCGCGCCGCTACCGCGAGCTCTACCGAACGGAAAGCGCGGCTCAGGCGGCGGTCTCCGGCTACCGGATCGCTGTGGCGGGCAAGCCGGGCGCTGGCGGCCACGGCTGGCGGGTGGCGGCAGGGATCGAAGGCGCGCCGGTGGAAGCGGATATCGAGGTGCTGGTCTGGTCCGACCTCGTGCGCGGCAGCATGGCGGCCTCCATCGCGGGCACCTACCTGCAGCTGGCCCGCACCGCCTGGGTCTACATCTCCACCGGCACGCTCAGACGGCTGATGCGGCTGCGCAAGGGCCCGGTGATCGCGGCGCTCTACCCGGTTGCGATGCTGCTGGGGCAGGCCCTGCTGGCGCTGCTGCTGGCCTGGGGCGTGGCACGGGGCGTTTTGGCTGCGGCGGCGCCGGCCGGGGCAGGCGGGGCCTTGGCAGCCGCAATCGGCTGGGCGCTGGGGCTGGCCTGCGGCTACGGTCTTCTGCGCGGGTTCAAGGCCCGCGACGGCACCTTCTTTGCCTACTACCTGATGCACGATTACGCCCATAGCGCCGCCGCCCGCGGCGCCTATCCGGCCGACCTCCAGGCAAGATTGCAGGACTTCGGAGCGGCTATTGCCGCCGCACTGGAAGACCCGGAGCTGGACGAGGTACTCGTCGTCGGCCATTCCTCCGGCGCGCACCTGGGGGTGTCGGTGCTGGCCGGGCTCTTGCGCGCCGGCCTGCCTGCGGAGCGCCCTGCGCTGGGGTTCCTCAGCCTGGGCCAGGTGGTGCCGATGGTCTCCTTCCTGCCCGGGGCCACGCCGCTGCGCAGCGATCTGCGCCTGCTTTCCGAAAGCCCGGACATCGCCTGGGTCGATGTCACCGCCCCCGGCGACGGCTGTGCCTTTGCGCTCTGCGATCCGGTGGCGGTGAGCGGCGTCGCATCTGCGGCGAAGCGCTGGCCTCTAGTGATCTCCGCCGCCTTCACCCAGACACTCAGCCCGGCGCGCTGGAAGGCGCTGCGCTGGCGCTTTTTCCGTCTGCATTTCCAGTACCTCTGCGCGTTCGACCAGCCCGGCGACTACGACTATTTCCGTATCACTGCCGGGCCGCAGACGCTCGCGGCCCGCTTCCGCAGCCGCCAGCCCTCGAAATCGCGCATCGACGTGCCGGTGTCGAAATTCACCTCCACCTCCGCGGAGGTCGCCGCCGAATGACCGACACCCAGCCGCCGAAACCCGCTGCCCGCCCGGACCGCGTGCCGCTCTGGCGCTATGCGCGGCTGTTCCGGCAGGATATCCTCTCGGCCCAGCCCGCACGGCTCTACCGGGCCTGGATGGCGGAGTTCCGCACGCCGTTCTTCCGCTCCTTCCTGCTCAACCAGCCCGGCCTGGTGCAGGAGGTGCTGAAGGCGCGGCCCCAGGATTTCCCGAAATCGGACCGCATCGCCGAAGGGCTTCGGCCGCTCCTTGGCAATTCGGTGTTCCTGACCAACGGGGCGGAGTGGCAGCGTCAGCGCCGCATCATCGACCCCGCCTTCGAGGGCGGCCGGCTGAAACACAGCTTCCCCGCGATGCGCGCCGCCGCCGAGGCCGCGGTGGCGCGGCTTGCCGCCGCGACAGGCCCGGTGGAGATTGAGGCAGAGGCTTCCCACGCGGCGGCGGATGTGATCTTCCGCACCCTGTTCTCGATCCCGATCGAGCATAAGGTCGCGGCCGAGGTCTTCACCCGCTTCCGCGCCTACCAGCACAGCCAGCCGCTCCTGAACCTCGCCGCCCTGGTGCCGCTGCCGCGCTGGATGCCGCGCTTCTTCCGCCGCGGCACCCGCGCCAGCGCCCGCCGCATCCGCGCGCTGATCGAGGCGCTGGTGGCGGAACGGCACGACGCCATCGCGGCGGGCGAGGCGCCGCAGGATCTGGCGACAAAGATCATGACCACCCCCGATCCGAAGACCGGGGAGACCTTCAGCAGCGCCGAAATGGCGGATCAGGTGGCGATCTTCTTCCTCGCAGGACATGAGACCAGCGCTTCGGCGCTGGCTTGGGCGCTTTACCTTCTGGCGCTGCATCCTGAGAGGCAGGAGCAGGTGGCGGCGGAGGCCGAAGCGCTCGAAGACGCAAGCTTTGCCGCCGTTGCGAAACTGAAGGTCAGCCGCGATGTTTTCCGCGAGGCGCTGCGGCTTTATCCTCCGGTGCCGATGATGGTGCGCGAGGCCGCCTGCCCGGAACGCTTCCGGAACCGCGCGGTGCCGAAGGGCGCGCAGCTGGTGCTCAGCCCCTGGCACCTGCACCGGCACGAACGGCTCTGGGAGAACCCCGACGGTTTTGACCCCGCCCGCTGGGCAACGGAGAACGGCAAACGCTGCCAGCGCGAGGCCTATATCCCGTTTTCCGCCGGCGCCCGCGTCTGCCCGGGCGCAGGTTTTGCCATGGCGGAGGGGGTGCTGCTCTTGTCGATGATCCTGCGCCGCTTCCGGCTGGCGCCGGTTGCGGGGAAGACACCAATCCCCGCCGCGCATCTGACGGTGCGGTCAAGGAACGGAATCTGGCTGGAGCTGTCGGAGCGGGGGCCCAAACCTTTCTGAAAACTTTGGCCTCAGCACAGCGGGCGGATCGGCTCGTTGTTGCAGAAGATGACCACCTGATCGCCGTTTATCACCGCATGGTATCCCCGCCGCTGCAGTTCCTGCTGGAGGCGGGCGAGGCCGACATTGCGCTCCACATCGCGCAGCTTGCGCCGCACCACGCCGCCCTGGCGCGCGGCTTTCACGTCGAAAATCTGCTGCATCCAAAACTTGGGCGAAACCGTACGGGCCACATGTGCCATGCCGGCAGGCTGCCGCATTCCGGTTAACGCGCCCTTAAGCGGCGCAGCACGAAGAGCCGGATTGCCGAGGCCAGGCCGCAGTCCTCGCCGCGCGCCTCGTCGATTTCTGCGGCCAGGTCATTGATGGCGCGGCCGTCCTCGGCGGCAATCTCGCGGAAGGCCTGCCAGAAATCCTCCTCCAGCGAAACCGAGGTGCGGTGGCCCCGCAAGGTGAGCGAGTGCTTGCGCGGGCGGCTGTTCATTCGTCGTCGCGCTTGTGCCCGTCCAGGCGCCGGACGTCCTGCGCCTCCCGCGCCTTCTCCAGCTCCTTCTCCGCCTTGGTCCGGCCAAAGGCCACGGCGTTCTGGTCAGCGCGGGCCTTTTTCGCGGCCCGCGCCTTGTCTTTCCGGTACCGGTTCAGGTTGACCGGTTTCGACATCAGCCCTTGGGGCCGATCATCTGTTCCGGCCGCACCACCTTGTCGAAGGTTTCGGCATCGACTAAGCCGAGGGCGATTGCCTCTTCCTTCAGCGTGGTGCCGTTCTTGTGCGCGGTCTTGGCCACGGTGGTGGCGTTGTCATAGCCGATGGTCGGCGCCAGAGCGGTCACCAGCATCAGGCTTTCCTCCATCAGCTTCTGGATGCGCGGCTTGTTGGCCTCGATCCCCAGGAGCATCCGCTCGGTGAAGCTGTCCGCCGCATCGCCCAGCAGCTGGATCGACTGCAGAAGGTTGTAGGACATCATCGGGTTGTAGACGTTCAGCTCGAAATGGCCCTGGCTGCCTGCGAACTTGATCGCCGCATCATTGCCCATCACGTGGGCGGCGACTTGGGTCAGCGCCTCGGCCTGGGTCGGGTTCACCTTGCCCGGCATGATCGAGGAGCCCGGCTCGTTTTCCGGCAGGATCAGCTCGCCGAGGCCCGAGCGCGGCCCGGAGCCCAGGAAACGGATGTCGTTGGCAATCTTGTAGCAGCTGCCGGCGATGGTCGCGAGCGCGCCCGACAGGAACACCATCGCATCATGCGCCGCCAGCGCTTCGAACTTGTTGGGCGCGGTGACAAACGGCAGACCGGTGATCTCGGCCATGTTTGCGGCCACGGTCTCGCCCCAGCCTGCTTGCGTGTTGAGCCCGGTGCCGACCGCGGTGCCGCCCTGTGCCAGCTCGTGGATGCCAGGCATTGCGGCCTCGACGCGGGCCAGGCCCTGGCGGATCTGATGCGCGTAACCGCCGAACTCCTGGCCCAGCGTCAGCGGGGTGGCGTCCTGGGTGTGGGTGCGGCCGATCTTGATGATGTCCTTGAACGCTTCCGCCTTCTTCTCCAGCCCTTCGGCCAGCTTGGTGAGGCCCGGCACCAGCACGTCGCGCACCATCATCGCGGTGGCAATATGCATCGCGGTGGGGAAGGTGTCGTTGGAGGACTGGCCCATGTTGCAGTGATCGTTCGGATGCACCGGGTCCTTGGAGCCGATCTCGCCGCCGAGGATCTCGATCGCGCGGTTGGCGATCACCTCGTTGGAGTTCATGTTCGACTGGGTGCCGGAGCCGGTCTGCCAGACCACCAGCGGGAAGTTGTCGTCGAACTTGCCCGCCACCACTTCGCTGGCCGCCTGGATGATGGCATCGGCGATCTTCGGCTCCAGCTTGCCCGAGGCCTTGTTGGCCATGGCGCAGGCCTGCTTGATCACGCCAAGCGCACGCACGATGGCAACCGGCTGCTTTTCCCAGCCGATCGGGAAGTTCATGATCGAGCGCTGGGTCTGGGCGCCCCAGTACTTGTCCGAGGGGACCTCGAGCGGGCCGAAGCTGTCGGTTTCGGTGCGGGTAGCGGACATTCGTCTTCTCTCCGTTGAGTATGCTGTCGTATGCCGTTTAGCCTGCGCCCGGTGCCGGGACAACTGGCCAGTTGCGCGCAGCATAGTGTTTCCGTCTGAGAGGTATAGGGTGAATTGACCGCTTGGAATTGACGGGCCGCCGGCGGGAGTGCCATTGCATGCGGGCAGGCTATCTTTACCATGTGGAGGCACGGGGGGATTGCGTGATCGCGCAGAAGAGGAGGAGAAGGTGCTGATCCATCTATCTGCCGGCCGCGTGCCGGCCGCTCTAATGGCCCAGGCCGACCGTATCGGAAGGGCTGCCTGCGTGGCGCTGGCCGTGCTGGCCCTTCTGCTCGTGGCCCCGGCGGCACGGGCCGAAATCTCAGCCTTTGCCGGAGAATACAGCGGCAGCGCCGAAGTGGTGAAACCCGGCGGCGAGACCGAGCCACGCGACATGAGCGTGGTGATCCGCGAAACCAAGGGCGGCTTCACCCTGCGCTGGACTTCGGTCTCGATCAAGAAGGACGGCCGCCGCAAGGCTAAGACCTACGAGATCACCTTCCAGCCCAGCGACCGCGGCGATGTCTATGCGGCGGCGATGACGCGCAATGTCTTCGGCCATGCGGTGCAGCTTGACCCGATGAAGGGCGAGCCTTACGTCTGGGCCCGCATCGCGGGCAAGACGCTCACCGTGTTTTCGCTCTTCGTTGCGGAGAATGGCGACTACGAGATGCAGCAGTACGACCGCACCCTGGCGCCGGGCGGGCTGGAGCTGGTCTATTCCTCCCACCGCAACGGTACTCCGATGCGGGTTCTGGAGACTTTTCTGAAGCGGAAGTGAGGGCTGCCCGGCCCAAGCAGGCATCCTGCCGGCGATCGTTCCGGCACGCGGAGTGGCCGGGTATCGGGCGGGCGGCGCGGAACCAGGCCGAAGGCCGCCGCGCATCGCCGGCGCGCGCCCACGCGGCGGCGATTTGGCTGATGCTTGGCGGTCCCGCGATAGGGCTTACGGGGGTGCCGGGATAAACTGCCAGCCACTTCTGTTTGAATCGCCCCCGCGCGCGCCGGAAATGCGCGGCTCCGCTCTGTTCGGCATCGTGCGGCTGGCCAATGGAACGGGGAGACTGGCACAGCCCCGGCGCCTCAAGTCACCACGCACCAAAAAAGGCAGCCCCGCGGCTGCCTTTCCTGTAAAAACCCTGACTGGCGCACAGCGCCCGGCCGGCCGCCGGGGTTACTTGCGGAAACTGTCGAGCGAAACCACATCCGCATCCTTCTTGGGAGCGGGCTGCGCCTCGGCGCTGTCGGGCGCGTCCTCCGCCTCGAACTCCTCGTCCGCGTCCTCGTCGTCCTCATCGGCGGATTCGAAGCGCAGGCCGAACTCCACCGAAGGGTCCACGAAGGTGCGGATCGCGTCATAAGGGATATAGAGCGGTTCGGGCGAGTCGCCGAAGTTCAGGGTAACGGCAAAGCCGTCCTCATCCACCGTCAGATTGTCGAACCAATGCTGCATCACCACCGTCATCTCGCCCGGGTAGCGGTCGGACAGCCAGTCGGCCAGCTCCACGTCCGGGTGGCCGGTGTCGAAGGTGATGAAGAAGTGATGGGTGCCGGGCAGACCGTTCTCGGCCACGTCCTGCAGCACGGTGCGGATCAGGCCGCGCATGGCGGCATGCATCAGGTTGCCGTAATCGATTTCGCGGGACATCCATTTACCCCTTGTTCCTTTGGTCTCAGCATAGGGGGTTTTGCCGGAAACTAAAGGGCAGCGAAATGGCATTTGGAATTATTTTTGCGCCAGCGGCACATCTGTGCGGCGCAGCTGAAGGCCGCGCTCCAGCTAGCTGATCGCAAAGGGGAATTCCGCGAGCACCAGCCCTGCTCCAGCCATCACGGCCAGCAGAAGCAGCAGGTTGCCCCGCACGGCAAGCGCTGCCGGCGGCGCCAGCAGCACGAGGATCAGCGCAGGCCAGTCGAGGCTGGGCCAGACCGGCACCGGCATGTGCAGCGGCCCCGCACCGGCAATCGCGGTCTCGGCAAAGACCACATGCAGCGCAAACCAGACCGACAGGTTCAGGATCACCCCCGCAACCGCCGCCGTCACCGCCTTGAGCGCCGCGCCCAGCCGCGGATGGGAGGCAATGCGCTCCACAAATGGCGCGGCGGTGAAGATCCAGAGGAAGCAGGGCACAAACGTGGCCCAGAGCGCCACCGCACCCGCCGCGAGGAACAGCCCGGGGCCGCCGCTCTGCAGCCCGGCCAGCATCGCCACGAACTGCGTCACCAGGATCAGCGGCCCCGGCGTGGTCTCGGCCAGCCCCAGCGCGTCGATCATCTGCCCGGCACTGATCCAGCCATATTGCGTCACCACCGTCTGGCTGATGTAGGCCAGCACCGCATAGGCGCCGCCGAAAGTGACCACCGCCAGCTTGGCAAAGAACCAGCCGATGCTGGCTAGGAAGCTCTGCCCGGCGGCGCTCAGCGCGATCAGCGGCAGCAGCCACAGCCCGCCCCAGAGCGCAATGGTGACGAGCGTCTGCCGAAGCCGGAAGGGCGCGGCCTGCGCAGGCTCCGGCGCGGCGGCACCGCCGCGGATCAGGCCCGCGAGCGCCGCAGCCGCCACCACCAGCGGGAAGGGCAGGTTGAACAGGAACAGCGCGGCAAAGCCAAAGCCCGCAAGCGCCCAGTCCATCCCGCTGTGCAGCGCCTTGCCCGCCAGCCGCCTGAGCGCCTGCAGGATGATCAGCACCACCGCCGCCTTGATCCCGAGGAAGGCCGATTGCACCGCCGCCAGGGTTCCGAAGGCCGCATAAAGCCAGACCAGCACGGCAATCACCGCCGCGCCCGGCAGCACGAAGAGAAGTCCCGCCAGAAGGCCGCCCGGCACCCCGCGCATGCGCCAGCCGGCATAGGCCGCAAGCTGCATCGCCTCCGGACCCGGCAGCAGCATGCAGAAGGAAAGACCGCGCAGGAATCCGTCTTCGCTGAGCCAGGGGCGGTCCTCAGTGAGTTCGCGGTGCATCACCGCAATCTGCGCCGCCGGGCCGCCAAAGCTGAGGAGGCCGATGCGGCCAAAGACCCGCAGCATCTCGCGCCAGGCGGGACGCAGGCCCGGGCCCGCCCCGGCAGAAGCGGACGGCCCGCCGGGCTCTGCGGAGTGGGTGTCTGGCATCGGGGCCTCCTGCTCTCAGACGCAGATCTGCGCGCCGCAGCCATAGGCCAGCCGTGCGCGCAGGTAAACCCGCACCGTTGAGGGGCTCAGACCCAGTCCAGCCGCTGGCCGGTCAGGCAGACGGGCAGGGCATCGGCGGGCAGCTGGCCGAGCTGTTCGAACAGGGTGAAGTAATCGAGCTGGCCATACGTCGCTGCAATCTTGCCGCCGGCAAATTGCAGCATCACCTGGCCGGTGGCAGACACCGGGGTGCCGTCGGCGGCGCGCTCGCCGCTGAGCAGCAGCCGCGCCGCCAGCCAGTCGCCCTGTTCCATCGACTGCACGATGGAGACTTCGATATTGCACAAAAGGTTGCGCAGCGCGTCCAGAAAGGCCTCGAAATCGGCCCGGCTCAGCTGCAGCGACGGGACAACGCCGGAAGCGCTGGTTTCGGGCAGGAAGGTTTCGTCGATGGCGCTGAGATCGCCATCCCGCCAGGCCCGGTCGTACCAGCTTTGCAGCAACTCGGCTTTAGACTTGGTCAATTGCGCTCCCTCTGGCTATTAGGTGTCCGCACTGCCGGTCCCGGTCCCGAGGATCCTGCTGCGGCGCGCGCGGGTATAAGTTACATTCCTGAAATCTGTTGCAAGAAAAGGAAATAGCGGAATTTGCCCGCATAGCGCCACTGGTGCGGCGTGGCCACACGCGCGACAAAGCGGCGCATGCGCGCAGGCGGCGCGGCATGAGGTCATCACAAATATCCGCAATGGCCGAGGGGGAAGGAAGTGCAGGTTTCTGTTGCCAGGTACCTGCGAACCCCGCCTTACGCGGCTAGGCGCAAGGGCTTAAAGTTCGGTTTTCCGGACTGCTTACGCAGCCAGGGCAACCGGAGCACGATTGTCGTTGGCAATTATGCTTTACGGACCGATAACGGTGGTACCCCGCCGGGACAAAGCTAACCCTTTTACACGTTCGTCGATCCTGTTTCGGCCCCAGGATCCCCCAACGAGGGAGCTTGGTGGAGCCGCCGGGTACCGCCCCCGGGTCCGATCCGCTTATTATGAGCGCGTTTATGTCCATAGTTCCACGAGGGAACGAGACTGATATAGGGGAAGTCTCGGCGATTGCAAAGGGGGAAGCCGGATTCCTGCGAGGATTCCGGCCTGTTTTCCGGCGCGGAAAACAGGGGCTGCAACGCAAGCGGGCCGGCCTGCGGCGAACCGGAAATCCGCGCCGGATTTCCGGCCGTTTTCCGCCCCGGAAAACGGCTGCCTCAAACCAGCCTGCGCAAAGGCGCGCTGTTGCAGAAGATCACCACCTGCTCGCGGTTCTGCACCGCCTGGAAGCCGCGGGCGCGCACCTCGGCCAGGAAGACGTCCATGCCGGCATAGCGTTCGATGTCGCGGACCTTGCGGCGGATCACTTGGCCGTTCTGCACCGCCTTGCGCTGAAACACGTCGCGCATCCAGATCTCCGCAGAGAGGGGCGAGCCGGGGGTGACCATGCGGCAAATGCTGCCGCATCAGGGTTAACAAAATGTTACGGCGCTCAAGCCCCGGTCCGCGCCGCACGGGCGGCGAAGACGTCGGCAGCAAGCTTGCGGGTCTCCCGCTCCAGCTCCTGCAGCCCCTCCGCCGCCGCAGCCCCGCTGCCTGCCTCGATCGCATCGGCAATCACCTGGTGCAGCACGACGATCGCCTGCCGGTCCCGTGCGGTGAATGTGATCATGTTCATCAGGGGCTGCATCGCCTCAACCGCGCCCGCAAGCTGGTAGGACAGCACCGGGTTGCCCGCGCCATCGACCAGCGCCCGGTGAAAGGCAACGTCCGAGGCGCAGAAGGCCTCGTCCGTCAGCCCGGGCTGGGACTGGCGGAAGATCTCGGCGCGCATCGTCGCCAGGTGATCGGCGCTGCGCCGCTCGGCCGACAGCGGCGCACAGGCCCGCTCCAGCGCATAGCGCGCCTCGCAGGCGGTGTCGAAACTCACCTCGTTCATCGACAACAGCAGGGTCGAGGTGGTGATCTGCTGCGAATAGGCGTCCTCGAAGCTCAGCCGGTTCACGAAGGCCCCGCCCGAGGCCCCGCGCTGGGTGCGGATCAGCGCCTGCGCCGCCAGCCGTTTCAGCGCCTCGCGCACGGTCGGGCGCGACACCTGGAAGTGATCGGAAAGCTCCGCCTCCGAGGGCAGCCGGTCATCGACGCTCAGCTCGCCCGAAACGATCGCCTCGCGGATCGCCTGGGCTATCTGCACCGAAAGCCCGGCGGAACTGTTGGGGTCGATCTTCATCCGCGTGTTCCGTTGTGACGGCGCGGCGCCATTCCGGCGCGGGGCACGATTTCATTTGTCTGACATTTAAAAGTCTGACATTTAAAACGCAAGCACCGAGTCGCGCCGGAAAGACCGGCGGGAGACCGGGGAGGGAGCACAGGGAGGATAGCGGCATGAAGGCCATCGTGGCGCAGCAGATCCGCAGCATGGGCGGCTGGCACTGGCTGGCGCTGTTTGCCCTGATCCTTGCCGCCTGGGCGCTGCTGTATGCCATGGCGGTGCCGGCCGCGCTGCGCGAGGCGGGGGCCATCTACGGCGCCGACTTCTGGCGCGACTTCTGCACCCTCACGCCCGATGCCGCCGGGTATTTCCGCATCCTCGCGATGTGGGCGCTGATGTCGGCGGCGATGATGGCGCCCACGGCGCTGCCCGCCTTTGCCACCTACGAGGACCTCAGCCACACCGCGGCGGAGACCAGCTTTGCCAGGCTTGCGGGGGGCTACCTGGCTGTCTGGCTCGGCTTTTCCGTGCTCGCCGCCGCCCTGCAGCTGGCGTTCTACCAGGCCGGGCTGCTCAACGCCTTCGGCGACGCCACCTCGCGGCTCTTGCCAGCCGCCGTGCTGATCGTGGCGGGGGCCTACCAGTTCTCGCCGGTAAAGGAAGCCTGCCTCAGCAAGTGCCGCCGCCCGCTCACCTTCTTCATGCAGCACTGGGACGAGGGGCCCCTGCGCAACGGCTTGCGCCTCGGCCTGGTCTGCCTGGGGTGCTGCTGGGCATTGATGCTGCTGGCTTTCGCGGGCGGCGTGATGAACCTCGCCTTCATGGGGCTCGCAACCCTCATCATGGTGATCGAGAAACTGCCCGAAATCGGCCGGCACGTTACCCGGCCGCTGGGCGCGGCGCTGCTCCTGTGGGCGGCGGCGCTGATCTTCAACATAGTCTGAGCAGTCTGACATAGGGAGAGAGAACACATGGCACTCGACGCAGCAGTGGGCACCGTGCCCTGGACCATCAAGGGGGAGCTGATCCTCAACTGCAACTGCACCGTCTTCTGCCCCTGCGTGGTATCGCTGGGCAAGCACCCGCCGACCGAGGGCCACTGCCAGGCCTGGGCCGGGGTGCGCATCGACGCGGGCGACTACGGCGGCGTGGATCTGTCCGGCCTGAACGTCGGCCTGTTCCTGGAGATCCCCGGCAACATGGGCCGAGGCAACTGGAAGGCGGCGGCCTATATCGACGAGCGCGCCTCCGAAGAAGCCTATGACGCGCTGGTCAATATCTTCTCCGGCGCCGCCCGCGGCACCACCGGCCTGTTCTCCATGCTGGTGGGCGAGTTCCTCGGCGCCGAACGCGCGCCCGTGGTGTTTGAGACCGAAGGCAAGGAGCGCCGCCTGATGGTCGGCAAGAAGATCCAGGGCGCGGTTGTGCCGGTCGAGGGCAAGGACGGCAAGGACATCGTCGTCACCAACACCGAATACTGGATGGGCCCCGACATCACCGTCGCCACTGCCACCAAGGGCCGGGTGCGCGCCTTTGGCCGGGTCTGGGACTTCGAAGGCCGCTCGGCCGAGATCTGCCAGATCGACTGGCACGGGCCCAAGTAAGCAGGCCTCTGCACACGGGTTCCTCCGGCGGCGGCCCCGCGCCGCCGCCGGGTATTGCACATGGTTCTGGGAGGATATGCCATGGCCCTGATTTCCCCTTCGCGCCGGCTGCGGCGCACCCCATTCTCCGAAGGCGTCGAAGCGGCCGGTGTGAAGGCCTATACCGTCTATAACCGGATGCTGCTGCCCACCGTCTTTGACAGCGTGGAAGCCGACTACCGGCACCTGAAACAGCATGTGCAGGTCTGGGACGTGGCCTGCGAGCGCCAAGTCGAGCTGCGCGGCCCCGATGCCGGCCGCCTGATGCAGATGCTGACGCCGCGCGACCTGCGCGGCATGACGGCGGGGCAGTGTTTCTACGTGCCCATCGTGGACGAGACCGGCGGCATGCTGAATGACCCCGTCGCGGTAAAGCTGAGCGAGGACCGCTGGTGGATCTCGATTGCCGACAGCGACCTGCTCTTGTGGGTGAAGGGCATCGCCCACGGCTGGCGGCTGGACGTGCTGGTGGACGAGCCCGACGTCTCGCCGCTTGCGGTGCAGGGCCCCAAGGCGGATGATCTGATGGCCCGCGTCTTTGGCGAGGCGGTGCGCAAGATCCGCTTCTTCCGCTTCGGCGTCTTCCAGTTCGAGGGCCGCGACATGGTGATCGCGCGCTCGGGCTACTCGAAACAGGGCGGCTATGAGATCTACGTCGAAGGCGGCGATCTCGGCATGCCCCTGTGGAACCGGCTGTTCGAGGCGGGCGCGGACCTCGATGTGCGGGCGGGCTGTCCCAACCTGATCGAACGGATCGAGGCGGGCCTGCTCAGCTACGGCAACGACATGACCGGCGACAACACGCCCCATGAATGCGGGCTCGGCAAGTTCTGCAACACCCACACGGCGATCGGCTGCATCGGCCGCGACGCCCTGCTGCGGGTCGCCAAGGAAGGCCCGGTGCAGCAGATCCGCCCGCTGGCGATTGACGGCGATCCGGTGCCGGGCTGCGACCGGCCCTGGCCTGCCTATGCAGACGGCAAGCGGGTGGGGCAGGTGACCTCCGCCGCCTGGTCGCCGGATTTCGGAACCAATGTCTCCATCGGGATGATCCGCATGACCCATTGGGATGCGGGCAGCAAACTCGAAGTAGAGACACCTGACGGCATGCGCACGGCCACCGTGCGCGACACATTCTGGATCTAAGGGAGAAAGCGCATGTTCAACGCATTGGTCGTGAACAAAGACGAAGACAGCGGCAAGACTTCGGCCGAGGTGACGCAGATCGGGCTCGGCGATCTGCCGGACGCGGAGGTCACCGTGGCGGTGGACTATTCCACCGTGAACTACAAGGACGGGCTCTGCATCGGCCCCGGCGGCGGGCTGGTGCGCAAGTACCCGCATGTGCCGGGCATCGACTTTGCAGGCACTGTGGAGGCCTCTTCCGATGACCGCTACAAGCCCGGCGACAAGGTCGTGCTCACCGGCTGGCGCGTGGGCGAGGCGCATTGGGGCGGCTATGCCCAGAAGGCGCGGGTGAAGGCCGATTGGCTGGTGCCGCTGCCCGAAGGCCTGGACACCCGGCAGGCAATGGCGGTGGGCACCGCGGGCCTGACCGCGATGCTCGCCGTGATCGCGCTGGAAGACCAGGGGATGGCCAAGGACCACGGCCCGGTGCTGGTCACGGGTGCGGCTGGCGGGGTCGGCTCGGTTGCGACCGCGATTCTTGCCAACCTCGGCTATGAGGTTGCCGCCGTCACCGGCCGCCCGGAGCAGGGGGATTACCTCAAGTCGCTCGGTGCTACCGAAATCGTCGCCCGCGACGAGCTGACCGAGATAACCCGCAAGCCGCTCGAAAGCGAGCGCTGGGCGGGCTGTGTCGACGCGGTGGGCGGCGCCATGCTGGGCCGGGTGCTGAAGCAGATGAAATACGGCACCTCCGTTGCGGCCATCGGCCTTGCGGGCGGTGCTGCCATCGACGGCGCGCTGGTCACCCCCTTCATTCTGCGCGGCGTGAACCTCCTTGGCATCGACTCGGTGATGCAGCCCTTCGCCAACCGCCAGCGCGCCTGGCAGCGCATCGCCAGCGACCTGCCGATGGACAAGCTCGAAGCGATGATCCAGCCCGCCACGCTGGCGGATCTGCCGGAGCTCGGCAAGGGCATCCTCAAGGGCCAGGTCAAGGGCCGCGTCGTGGTCGACGTGAACGCCTGAAATCCCGGACAGCGGGGCTGCCCCGCCACTTGGTGGACGCCACCGTCTGATGTGCTAGGTCTAGCGGTCCGGACGCGCGTCCGTGACCAATATGTGTCGGAAAACGCGCGGCAATCGCCGCGCGTTATTTGTTAAAAGGAGCCGATTGGAGTTACCTTAAGTCATCTCAACGCAGACGCCGGAGCCTGCAAGCCGGGCCGCGGCAGACTGGCCGGACGGGCCGGTGACGCAGCCGCCCTGCCGCCCGCACTGCATAACAAAGGGGAGGAGATCCGTGTTTTCAAAGATCATGGTGCCCGTCGACCTGGCTCATGCCAGCCGTCTGGACAAGGCGCTGAAGGCCGCGGCCGACATCGCGCACTGCAACAATCAGGCCAGCCTTGTGCTGACCGGCGTGACCTCGGCGCTGCCCGGGCCGCTGGCGCATAACCCGCAGGAATACAGCCAGAAGCTCGACACCTTCGCCAAGGAAGTGGCGGACCGCCACGGCCTCGCGGTCAGCGGCCACGCCTGCGTCAGCCACGACCCGACCGCCGATCTCGACGCCACCCTGCTGCAAGCGGCCAAGGACATCGGCGCCGATCTGATCGTGATGGCCAGCCACATTCCGGGCATCAGCGACTACCTGTTCCACGCCCACGGCGGCCGCATCGCCGCGCAGGCGGAGATATCGGTACTGGTGGTGCGCGGCAGCTGACGCGCCGGCTGCCCGCTTGACCCTGCACAAGACCAAGGAAAAAGGAGGCCGCAATGGCCGACGAAACCACAAACCAAGGCATCCCCGCCCCGGAGGGCGAATCGGATCTTATCGACACCGATTATGAGATTGGCCAGGACAACATCGAAACCAAGATCGGCCCGTTTGGGGTCGATATCCACAATCCCGTCTTCCTGATCTCGGGTCTGGCGATTGTCTGCTTCGTGTTCTATGCGCTGGCGCTGCCCGAACAGGCGGCCAGCGTCTTTGGCTGGCTGCGCCCGGCGGTGACCAGCAGCTTTGACTGGTTCTTCCTCGGCGCGGCCGACATCTTCGTGCTGTTCTGCCTGTTCCTGATCGTCTCGCCCTGGGGCGGCGTGCGTCTGGGCGGCGCCGAGGCGTCGCCGGATTACACCTACATGGGGTGGTTCGCGATGCTGTTTGCCGCGGGCATGGGCATCGGGCTGATGTTCTACGGCGTCAGCGAACCGCTCAGCCATTTCTCCACCGCGATGGGCGGCACCTCTGCCGCCGAGGGCGGCGGCGCACGCACCGACTGGGCGCCCCTGGGTGCGGCGGCCGGGGACCAGGCGGAATCGGTCCGCCTTGGCATGGCGGCGACCATCTTCCACTGGGGCCTGCACCCTTGGGCGATCTACGCCATCGTTGCCCTGGCGCTGGCGCTGTTCACTTACAACAAGGGCCTGCCGCTCACCATCCGCTCCGCCTTCTACCCGATCTTCGGCGAGCGCGTCTGGGGCTGGACCGGCCATGTGATCGACATCCTGGCGGTGTTTGCCACGCTGTTCGGCCTTGCGACCTCGCTTGGCTTTGGCGCGACCCAGGCCAACGCCGGCCTGTTCGAGCTGTTCGGCGTGCCCACCGGCGCCACCACCGAGGTGATCCTGATCTCCGTCATCACCGCCATTGCGCTGATCTCGGTGCTGCGGGGGCTGGATGGCGGCGTCAAGGTGCTGTCCGAGTTCAACATGGGGCTGGCCTTCCTGCTGATGATCTTCGTGCTGCTGGCCGGGCCGACGCTGCAGATCCTCTGGGGGTTCGTGACCAGCCTTGGCGCCTACCTCGAGTACCTGCCGGCACTCTCCAACCCGGTGGGCCGGGAAGACGTGAACTACAGCCAGGGCTGGACCGCCTTCTACTGGGCCTGGTGGATCAGCTGGTCGCCCTTCGTCGGCATGTTCATCGCCCGCGTCAGCCGCGGCCGCACGGTGCGCGAGTTCATCATCTGCGTGCTGCTGATCCCCAGCCTGGTCTGCGTCTTGTGGATGAGCATTTTTGGCGGCACCGCCATCCATCAGGTCATCGCCGACGGCTACACCGGCGCGCAGGACGCCGCCCTGGAGCTGCAGCTGTTCCGTATGCTGGGCGAGCTGCCGCTGGCCTCGATCACCTCCTTCATCGGCATCCTCCTGGTGATCGTGTTCTTCGTCACCTCCTCGGACTCCGGGTCGCTGGTGATCGACACCATCACCGCAGGCGGCAAGGTCGATGCGCCGGTGACGCAGCGGGTGTTCTGGTGCATCTTCGAAGGCGCCGTGGCCATCGTGCTGCTGCTGGGCGGCGGTCTGGCGGCGCTGCAGGCCATGGTGATCTCCACCGGGCTGCCCTTCACCATCGTGCTCCTGCTGATGTGCTGGGCCATCGTCAAGGGCCTGCGCACCGAAGCCCGCTGAGACCCGAACTCCAAGAACCTGAAAACGCCCCGGCCCGCCCGCCGGGGCGTTTTTCTTTGCAAGTGTCCGCGGGCCGAATATCCCCCCCCCGCGCGGGACGAGGCCGGCCCGGCGGGGCAGGGCGCTTGACCGCCCCTGCCTTCCTCCCCTACACATTCCCTGTCCTGACCGGCCCTCCGGTCGCGGGCTGCCTGCGCTCCCTCCGTCCAACACGGGACCGCGGCTCGGCTGGAAGACCTGCCATGTTCCGGGGATTACCCAGTGCATGTGCGGGCAGATCCCCACCCGTGGCGCGCAAAAAGAGGAGACAGACGCGATGACCACCCTTGATCTGGATTTCGTCCGGGCCCAGTTCCCGGCTTTTTCGGAACCCTCCCTGCAGGGCCAGGCCTTTTTCGAGAATGCCGGCGGCTCCTATACCTGCCGCCAGGTGATCGGGCGGCTCACCCGCTTCTACACCCAGCGCAAGGTGCAGCCCTATGCGCCTTACGAGGCCTCCCGCCTGGCCGGGGCCGAGATGGACGAGGCCCGCAGCCGCCTCGCCGCGCTGATGGGGGTTGAGACGGATGAGCTGAGCTTCGGCCCCTCCACCACCCAGAACACCTATGTGCTGGCCCAGGCCTTCCGCCAGCACCTGCAGTTCGGCGACGCCATTATCGTCACCAACCAGGACCACGAGGCCAACAGCGGCCCCTGGCGCCGCCTGGCCGATTCGGGGATCGAGATCCGTGAATGGCAGATCGACCCGCAGACCGGGCACCTTGACCCCGCCAGGCTGGAAGCACTGCTGGATGACAAGGTGCGGCTGGTCTGCTTCCCGCATTGCTCCAACGTGGTGGGGGAGATCAACCCGGTCGCCGAGATCACCGCCATCGCCCATGCCGCGGGCGCCTATACTTGCGTCGATGGCGTGTCTTATGCGCCGCACGGGCTCCCCGATGTGGGCGCGCTTGGCGCCGATGTCTACATGTTCTCCGCCTACAAGACCTACGGGCCGCATCAGGGCGTCATGGTGATCCGCCGCGCACTGGGCGAGGCGCTGCCGAACCAGGGGCATTTCTTCAACGGCGATGCGCTCTGCAAGCGCTTTACCCCGGCTGGTCCCGATCATGCCCAGGTGGCGGCCTCGGCGGGCATGGCCGACTATTTCGAAGCGCTGGCAACCCATCACGGCTGCACTGGGACCGGTGCCGCAGCACGCGGCGCCTTCGTGCATGACTTGATGCGCCGGCAGGAGGTCTCCCTGCTGCAGCCGCTGCTGGACGCCGTGAAGGGCCGCCGCGGCCTGCGCCTGCTGGGCCCGGATGACGCCGCCCGCCGCGCCCCCACCGTGGCGCTGGCGCTGGACCGCCCGGCAGAGCCGGTGGCAGCAGCACTCGCGGAACACGGCATCATGGCGGGCGGCGGCGATTTCTACGCGGTGCGCGCGCTTCAGGCGATGGGCATTGACCCGGCGCAGGGCGTGCTGCGTATCAGTTTCACCCATTACACCGCGCCCCGCGAGGTGGCGCAGCTGACCGAGGCGCTGGACCGGGTCCTCTAGCGCCGCAACAGGAAGGAGCCCGTTTGATGAGCAGCCCAGCCCCGAATATCTGGTGGATCCGCCGCGACCTGCGTCTCTCCGATAACCCGGCGCTGACCGCGGCCGCCAGGGGCGGCGCGCCGGTGATCCCGGTCTATATCCTCGACGCGCAGGAGGAGGGGCTGGGCGCCGCGCCGAAGTTCCGCCTCGGGTTGGGGCTCGGCCATCTTGCCAGGACACTGGAGAAGGCGGGCTCCCGCCTGATCCTGCGCCGCGGGCCCGCGCTGGAGGAACTGCAGAAGCTGGTGACGGAGACCGGGGCCGAAGCCGTGCACTGGGAACGGCTCTACGACCCGGAAGCGATCGCGCGCGACAAGAAGGTCAAGGAAGCGCTGAAAGACGTTGGTCTCGGCGCCTGCTCCCACGGCGGCCGCCTGCTGTTCGAACCCTGGACGGTGGAGACCAAGGCGGGCGGCATGTACAAGGTCTATACGCCTTTCTGGAAGGAGGTGCGCAGCCGCGAGATTGCTGATCTGCTGCCCGAACCGCGTCTGAATGCGCCCGAAGACTGGCCCGGCAGTGACGATCTGGACGATTGGAACATGGGCGCCGCCATGCGCCGCGGCGCCAGTGTGGTGGCTGCGCATTGCTGCCTCGGCGAGCAGGCGGCGCGCGGCCGGCTGCAGGCGTTCGTTGACGACCGGCTTGCCGGCTACAAAAAGCACCGCGACCTGCCGGGCCTTGAAGCCACGTCCAACCTGTCCGAAAACCTCGCCTGGGGCGAGATAAGCCCGCACCGCATGTGGCATGCAGGCCGGGAGGCGATGCAGAGCGGCAGCCAGGGCGCGGAGACTTTCCTGAAGGAAATCGTCTGGCGCGAGTTCGCCTATCACCTGATGTACCACTCCCCCCATATCCTCAGCCATAGCTGGCGCGAGGAATGGCAGGCTTTCCCCTGGCGTGAACAGGAGGACAGCAACGTCAGCGCCTGGAAGCAGGGGCAGACCGGTTATGATTTCGTCGACGCCGCCATGCGTGAGCTTTATACCACCGGCCGGATGCACAACCGGGCCCGGATGATCGTGGCAAGTTTCCTCACCAAGCACCTGATGACCCATTGGAAAATCGGTTTGCAGTGGTTCGGGGACTGCCTGGTGGACTGGGACCCGGCCTGCAACGCGATGGGCTGGCAATGGGTGGCAGGCTCCGGTCCCGACGCCAGCCCCTTCTTCCGCATCTTCAACCCCGAAGGCCAGCTGGAGAAGTTCGACCCCAAAGCCGCCTACGTGCGCCGCTGGATCGCCGAAGGCCAGGAGGAGCCGCCGGAAACCGCGCGCGATTTCTTCGCTGCCGCCCCGCGCAGCTGGAATCTTTCCCCGAAGATGAAGCGCGCGCGCCCCATCGTCGGCCTTTCGGAGGGGCGCGAGCGGGCGCTGGAGGCTTACCGCGGTAACAGAAACGCAAGCTGACAAACAGTTTTCTTGCCAGACCCCCGCCTGCGTCCTAGCATTTTTACCAGAGGTTGCAGGAGATACGGGATGATTTTGACCGATACCCAGGGCCAGAAGGACCTGCCGCGCTACTTCCCGCAGGTTTTTGCCAAGGTGCGGCAGATGCAAGGCGGCCAGCTCGACATCCACCTGCCCGACGGGCGCATCTTCCGCGCCCGCGGCGACGGGCCCGGCCCGGTGGCGGATCTGCACATTCACCACCCCGACTGCTTCGCCCGGCTGATCCGCGAAGGCGACCTCGGTTTTTCCGACGCCTATCTGGAGGGCTGGTGGAGCAGCACCGACCTGCAGGCCTTCATGGATCTCGTCCATATAGAGGCCGAGACCGCCTATGACGATTTCCGCGGCCAGGCGTTCCTGCGCGCCTACGAGCGCTTCCGCTTCTGGCTGCACCGCAACCACCGCAGCCAGGCGAAGAAGAACATCTCTTATCACTATGATTTGGGGAATGAATTCTACAGCCTCTGGCTCGACAACACGATGACCTATTCCAGTGCCCTGTTCAAAGACGGCCAGGACAGCCTGGAATCCGCTCAGCGCGCCAAATATGCGTCGCTTGTCGATCAGATGGGCGTGAAGCCGGGCGATCACGTGCTGGAGATCGGCTGCGGCTGGGGCGGCTTTGCCGAATATGCCGCCAAGGAGCGGGGGCTGCGCGTCACCGGCCTCACCATCAGCCAGGAACAGTTGAGATACGCCCGTCAGCGCATTGAAGCAGCAGGACTTTCCGGGCAAGTTGAACTGCGGATGCAGGACTACCGCGACTGCAAGGGCACCTTCGACGGCATCGCCTCGATCGAGATGTTCGAGGCGGTGGGCGAGAAATACTGGCCCGCCTATTTCGGCACCATCCGCGACCGGCTCAAGCCCGGTGGCACCGCGACGCTGCAGATCATCACCGTTGCCGACAAGCGCTGGGAGGTCTACCGCAGGGGCGTCGATTTCATCCAGAAGCACATCTTCCCCGGCGGCATGCTGCCGTCGCCGAAGGTGCTGCGCGAGCAGGTCGAAAAGGCAGGCCTCGGCGTTGTGCGCTCGATCGAGTTCGGCGACAGCTACGAGCAGACCCTGCGGCGCTGGCACGACACTTTCAACGGCCATTGGGAGCAGATCGCCGGCATGGGCTTTGACGAACGCTTCCGCAAGATGTGGAACTTCTACCTCACCTCTTGCGCTGCCGCCTTCAAATCGGGAAATTGCGACGTGACTCAGATCACCATCGCGCGCCGCTGAGCCGGGGACCCGGACCGGGAGCTTGGCCGGCAGCGCGCCCGCAAGGAGCCCAAATGATGCCGAACGGAGCCCGAGCCATTGCCGCGCTGTCGCTTGCGCTGCTGGCCTTCGCCGTCTCCTTCCTGGTGATGCCCTTGATGCCGGAAGGCACCGATTTCGGCTATTTCGTGCATGTGAACGTGGCCCTCGGCCTCCTCTGCGGCTGGGTGGTGATGGGCAAGCGCGCGGGCCGCGGGCTGGTGCCCGCAATCAACAACGGGCTCACCGGCATGGCGGTGATGGTGCTCTGGGCACTGTTCATCCAGGGCGCCTGGGAGATGTTCCGCCTCGCCATGCGGCACCGCTACGACGGCCCGTTCGAGGCGCTGTCGCAGATCTTCGTGATTGCGCTCGACTATTTCTTCGTCATTGCTGTGCCGGCCGTGCTGGTGACCCTGGTCATCGGCGGGGTGATGGCAGGGCTTGCGGCCGAAAACGCCTCCCGCCGCTGGCGCTAGGTGTAATACCCTTAAAACAATAGGTTATATCCCGTGGCTGATCTCTTTCTCTATGGCACCCTGCGCCATCTTCCCCTGCTTGAACTGGTGCTGGGCCGGGAGGGCGAGGCGCTCAACGCGCAAGCTGCCCGGCTGCCGGGCTTTGGCGTCTTCCAGGTCAAGGGCCAGCCCTTCCCCTCGATCGAGGAGCGCGCAGGGATGCAGGCCGAGGGTATTCTGGTGCGCGGCCTCTCCGAGGACGATCTCGATGCGCTCAACTTCTACGAGGGCGGCTTCGATTACGCGCTGAAACCGGTCTCCGTCCTCTGCGCCGAAGGGCAGGAGGCGCGGGCCGAGGTCTATTTCCCCGAGCCGGGGCTGTGGGAGACCGCCGCGCCCTGGGACCTCGCCGCCTGGGTGCGCGACTGGGGCGCGCTGTCGTTGCGCGCAGCGGAGGAGGTGATGGCCTACCGCGGCCGGATGAGCGCGGCCGAGGTGGCGGAAGTCTTCCCCTCGGTGCGCCGCCGCGCCGCGGCCTGGCTGGCGGCCCGGGCGCGGCCCGCGGACCCCGCGCATGATCTCTCACAGGACGTGATCGTGCACGCGCACCGCCGCGCCTACATGAACTTCTTCGCGATGGAGGAGATGGACCTCCAGTTCCGCCGCTTCGACGGCAGCATGAGCCCGGTGATTTCCCGCAGCGCCGCAATGGTGGGCCACGCAGCGGTGGTGCTGCCGTACGACCCTGCGCGCGACGAGGTGCTGCTGGTCGAACAGTTCCGCGCGCCGCCCTTCTTCATGGGCGAGGCCAGTCCCTGGATGTGGGAGCCTGTGGCGGGTTTGATCGACCCGGGCGAGAGTCCGGAACAGGCTGCCATCCGCGAGGCGCAGGAGGAGGCAGGCGTCAGCATCAAGGCGTTGGAGCCGGTGACCCGCGCCTATCCTTCCAGCGGCGCCATGGCCGAGGTGATCCACATCTTCGTCGGCCTTGCCGATCTCGACGACATCCAGGGCGGCGGCGGTGTCGCGGGGGAGGGCGAGGATCTGCGCAGCCAGCGGCTGAGCTTTGACGAGCTGATGCTGGGCATCGACACCCGGATCTACCAGGACCTGCCGCTGATCACCGCCGCACTGTGGCTGGCACGCCACCGTGAAAGGCTGCGCGCCGCGGCCCCGTGACCCGCTTCGCGCCTTGTGAACTGCCAAACCCTTGGCTACATCTTCGAATGAATGATCGAAAGGGATACCATGCGCATTGCACGCGATCTGGCTGACGCGATCGGCCACACGCCTCTTATCCGCCTCAACCGGGTCAGCGAGGAAACTGGCTGCGAGATCCTCGGCAAGGCGGAGTTCATGAACCCCGGCCAGTCGGTCAAGGACCGCGCTGCACTCTACATCATCAAGGATGCGGTCGCCCGCGGCGAGCTGAAGCCCGGCGGCACCATCGTCGAGGGCACCGCCGGCAACACCGGTATCGGCCTTGCGCTGGTTGGCGCCTCGATGGGCTTCAAGACGGTGATCGTGATCCCCGAAACCCAGTCCGAAGAAAAAAAGGACATGCTGCGGCTTGCGGGCGCGCAGCTGGTGCAGGTGCCGGCCGCGCCCTACAAGAACCCCAACAACTACGTGCGCTACTCCCAGCGCCTGGCCGAAAAGCTCGCCAAGACCGAGCCGAACGGCGCGATCTGGGCCAACCAGTTCGACAATGTCGCCAACCGCCAGGCCCATGCAGAAACCACCGGCCCCGAAATCTGGGAACAGACCGGCGGCAAGGTCGACGGCTTTGTCTGCGCCGTGGGCTCCGGCGGCACGCTTGCGGGCGTGGCGGAGGCGCTGCAGCCCAAGGGCGTGAAGATCGGCCTCGCCGACCCGCTGGGCGCGGCGCTCTACTCCTATTATACCGAGGGTGAGCTGAAATCCGAAGGCACCTCGATCACCGAGGGCATCGGCCAGGGCCGGATCACCAAGAACCTCGAAGGTTTCACCCCCGATTTCAGCTACCAGGTGCCGGATTCCGAGGCGCTTCCTTACGTCTTCGACCTCCTGCACGAGGAAGGCCTGGTGCTGGGCGGCTCCTCCGGCATCAATATCGCCGGTGCCGTGCGCCTGGCCAAGGATCTGGGCAAGGGCAAGACCATCGTCACCGTGCTTTGCGACTATGGCACCCGCTACCAGTCCAAGCTGTTCAACCCCGAGTTCCTGCGCGAAAAGAACCTGCCGGTGCCGGATTGGATGACCCACACACCGGCGTCGATTCCCGGCGTTTTCGAGGACGTATGACACCTATATCTGCCGCTCTCCGGAGCCTGATTTTGGGGCTGGCCGTGATGGCCAGCCTCGTTTTGCCCGCATTTGCCCAACTCAATTCTGAAGACCGCGCCTATTTCGAGCGCTGGATCCGCACTGCCGAACGCGCCGAGGAGGTGATCGACGCCCGCCGCGCCTCCAGCGCCGCGATGGAGCAGCTGCGCACCGAACTCACCGATTTCCGCCAGACCTTCCTGGACGCGCGCGGCGAGAACGCCGACCGCATCCAGACCGTGCAGGGCCAGCTCGACGCGCTTGGCCCGGCGCCGGGTGAGGGCGAGAGCGAGCCCGAGGACATCGCCGCCCTGCGCGCGGCGTTGAACACCCAGCTCGACCACCTGAAAGTGCCGCGCATGGTCTCGCAGGTGGCCTACAACCGCGCCGACGGGCTGATCGGCGAGATCGACAAGATCATCCGCGAGCGCCGCACCGACAGGCTCCTGGAACGCGGGCCGTCGCCCCTCAACCCGGAAAACTGGGGCCCCGCCCTGCGCACGCTGGCCCGCGCCAGCCAGGGCCTGTTGAACGAGACCCTGGCCCAGGCCACCAGCGACACCACGCGCGAGCGCACGCGCAAGAACCTGCCGGCCATCCTCTTCCTGCTGGTGCTCGCGGCGCTGCTGATCTTCCGCGGCCGCCCCTGGGCGCATTCCGCGGGCGACTACCTGCGCCAGTTCGGCAGCAGCGGCCGCGGTGTCTGGGGCTTCATCGTCTCGCTGCTGCAGGTCGGCTTGCCGCTTCTGGGCATCATCTTTGCCGTCGGCGCGGTCAACCTTGCGGGCCTCACCGGCGCGCGCGGCTCTTTCCTGTTGGATTTCGTTCCGGGCTGGGCCTTCCTGATCCTCTCCTTCCACTGGCTGGGCAACCAGCTTTTCACCAGCAAGATCGAAAACGACCTGATCCCGGTGCAGGAGGGGCGGCGCAACATTACCCAGCTGATGGTCGACGTGCTGGCCGTGGTGCTGGTGCTGCAGGATGCGCTCTCCAAGATGGCCGAGCTGGAAAACGTCGCCGAGCCGGCCCACGCCGTGCTCAGCTTCCCGCTGATCCTCGCCGCCGCGCTGGTGCTCCTGCGGCTGCACCGGATCGGCGCCCGGCGGCGCAAGCAGCAGACTGAAGACGAAGACAACGGCGACGACGGCGCCATCGCCGCGGGCGCCGGTCATGTGTTCACGCTGGTGCGGCGCGCGATCTACTTCCTGGGTTTCATCTCGCCGGTTCTGGCTGCGTTTGGCTATGTGAACGCGGCCGAGGCGCTGATCTACCCCGCCGCCCTCACGCTCGCGCTGCTGGCGGCCCTGCTGGTGCTGCACCGCTTCTTCGGCGATGTCTACGGCTGGCTGTCGGGCAAGGGGCAGGCGGGCCGGGATTCGCTGTTCTCGGTGCTCATCGGCTTTGTGCTGGCGCTTCTAGCGCTGCCGCCGCTGGCGCTGATCTGGGGCGCGCGGGTGGCTGACCTCACCGAGCTGTGGTCGCAGTTCCTCGAAGGCTTCCAGTTCGGCGAAACCCGGATCTCGCCCACCGCCTTCCTCACCTTCGCGGTGGTCTTTGCCGTCGGTTACGCGCTGACCCGGGTGCTGCAAGGCAGCCTGCGCAGCTCGCTCCTGCCCAAGACCAAGATCGACCCCGGCGGGCAAAACGCGATTGCCTCGGGGCTCGGTTATGTCGGCATCTTCCTCGCCGCTGTGGTGGCCATCTCCATGGCCGGTCTCGACCTCTCCTCGCTCGCCATCGTCGCCGGCGCGCTCTCGGTCGGCATCGGTTTCGGCCTGCAGACCATCGTGTCGAACTTCGTCTCCGGCATCATCCTGCTGATCGAACGGCCGATCTCCAAGGGCGACTGGATCGAGGTCGGCGGGCTGATGGGCTACGTGCGCGACATCTCGGTGCGCTCGACGAGGATCGAGACCTTCGACCGCACCGACGTGATCGTGCCGAACTCCGACCTGATCTCCGGCACCGTCACCAACTACACCCGCGGCAACACCGTGGGCCGGGTGATCGTGCCGGTGGGCGTCGCTTATGGCACCGACCCCCGTGAGGTGGAGGCGATCCTGGGCGAGGTCGCCAAGGCGCATCCGATGGTGCTGATGAACCCGGCGCCCACGGTGGTGTTCCAGGGCTTCGGGGCGGATTCGCTCAACTTCGAGATCCGCGCCATCCTGCGCGACGTGAACTGGGTGCTGTCGGTGAAATCCGACATGAACTACGAAATCGCCAAGCGGCTGGATGAGGCCGGGATCGAGATCCCCTTCGCGCAGCGCGACATCTGGCTGCGCAATCCAGAGGCGCTGCAGCAGCCGCCGCAGGACAAGCGCTCCTTCGGCGGCGGCACCCCCGCGGAACCGGAACGCAGCGCCGGACCCGGCCCGTCGGCCGCGCCGCCGCCCAAGCCGGACGTGAGCGACCTGCAAAACGACAGCACGGAAGGAGACGCCGATGGCGAAAAGTGACCCCCTCTACCTCAGCGGCACCTACGACCGCACCGGCGAAACCACAGTGGCCGAAGTCACCGAACAGGGCGGGGTGGTGCTGGAGGAGACCCTCTTCTACCCCACCGGCGGCGGCCAGCCCGGCGACAGCGGGCGGCTGGAGTGGGACGGCGGCAGCTGCACCATTGCCACCACCGTGAAGGACAAGGACGGCCGCGCGGTGCTGTTCCCCGCCGAAGGCGAGACCCCGCCGCCCGAAGGCGCCGAGGTCTGCCAGATCCTCGACTGGGAGCGCCGTTACGGCCACATGCGCGTGCACACCGCGCTGCATCTTCTGTCGGTGGTGCTGCCCTTCGGTGTCACCGGCGGCTCGATCACCGAGGCCAAGGGCCGGCTCGACTTCGACATGGACACTGCGCCTGCCGACAAAGAAGGGCTGCAGGCGCGCCTCCAGGCTCTGATCGACCGCAACCTGGACGTCACCCAGGAGTGGATCACCGAAGACGAGCTCGACGAGAACCCGGCGCTGGTGAAGACCATGTCCGCCGCCCCGCCGCGCGGCGCCGGCCGGGTCCGCCTGGTGCGGATCGGCACCGGGGACGAGCAGGTGGACCTGCAGCCCTGCGGCGGCACCCACGTCAAAAAGACCGGCGAAATCGGCCGCATCCGGATCGGCAAGGTCGAGAAGAAGGGTCAGCACAACCGCCGTGTCTATCTCCATCTGGAGGACTGAGAAAACTTTGCGGGGGAGGCGCATTTTTTGCCGTTCCGGCTCTTGCAATTCCCCCGCCGATCCGTCAAAAGCCCCCTCAACGGAGAGGTGGCCGAGTGGTCGAAGGCGCACGCCTGGAAAGTGTGTAGGCGGGAAACCGTCTCCAGGGTTCGAATCCCTGTCTCTCCGCCACTTGCCCTACAGAAACGTTTCTCCCGATCCGGCTGCGGCCGGATTTTTCTTTTATATTCAAGGGTTATGCGTGAGGGGCTGTTCACCGGCCTATGTGCCGGGAGGGCCCAAAGCGTTCTCTCCAGGCCGATATTCTCCGGACCTGTTGACTGCGCTCAATTGGTACAGTTCTACAAGGTTCTGAAAATGCTACTCTTTTTAGGTCGCTAGAACTGTACCTTTGCCGCGGACGATCGGCATGCGGGCGCGACTCGGATCGAAGGCCATAGCTGGTATGCAGCGGTTCGCGACCATCGATCATGAAAACGCCTAAATTTTTCCGCCAACACCCTTGAACTTTTCAACGAACGCAGAGATGCGTTGGAACACATCTCTTTTTTTGGTCAGGTATTGTGGATTGAGCGGGCTCATTTTTGGGAGGATCGAGTTCAACTCTGTGCCGTTTTCGCTCGCATATTCGCGCTTGATCGACGTCGCGATGTAGCGCTTGGCGGCATCCGAGTTCAATTCTTCATCGGTTATCAGTTCTTCCGCTTCCCGGCGTTGTTCGGCTTGTGCGAAGGCAAAAAATGCCTCAATCACCCCGGCCTTGTCCCCCAGTTCGTCAAGATTTGTCTGATTGATGAAATCGACGATGAGGCTTTCTTTCGCGCGGTTGCCAATACTGGCGCGAATGACACGGCGAACTTCGCTAACGAGCTCTGACTTGCTCTTCGTTTTTTTGTTGTGCTCGAAGATTAGCTCAAGGATGTAATCCAGATTGATTTCCTGGGACTTCAAGAGGTCGACCTCAAAGACGACATCATCCCAGTCGATCGTTGACTCAACCTGCTCGGCGCTCGCCTTTTCACGACGAAGCCAATCCCGGATGTCATTGTAGGTCGAACGGTAGTCCTGGACCTTTCGGTCAGCAGGCATCTCGATGCTCTTGAGCTCGTCAACGTCATCATCACTCAAATGATGCCGCTCCTTGAACGCTCTCACCGTTTCGGCGTCACTCTCGTCGATCTCCTGAAGCTCTCTTAGGCTGGAGAACTCATCATAATTCTGAAGGATATTCTCAACACGGAGATACTCGCCGAACAGCTTCGCAAAGGCCTTCTTGTCCGCTTCCTTTTCGATGGCGGTGGGGTCCGGGAAACGCTCTTCCAGCTCACGGACGACATCGATAAAGCCTCGCCGTGCCTCGCCTGTCGTCTGGTCCGTAAAACCTTCCATGTATTCTGAGTAGCTCTTCTCCAGAACGACGTTCTTGGTATTGGCGTTGCCAAAGAGTGTGATCGCCTTGACGGTCGCCTCTTCCAGGTCACGGAAGGTAACGATGTTGCCGAAGGACTTGGTCGCATCATAAATACGGTTGGTGCGGGAGTAGGCTTGTATAAGGCCATGAAAACGCAGATTCTTGTCCACGAACAGCGTGTTCAGGGTTGGCGCGTCAAAGCCGGTCAGGAACATGCCAACCACAATGAGCAGGTCGACTTCCTTGGACTTCACCCGTTTCGCCAGATCTCGGTAATAATTCTGGAAGCCTTTGCTATCGACGCTGAAATTCGTTCGGAAACAGGCGTTGTAGTCCGCGATGGCGGCGTTCAGGAATTCCTTGGCGCTGCTGTTCAGCGCCGAAACCTCAAAACTCTCGTCAGGAATGTCGCCAATCGCATCCTGTTCTTCGTTGGCTGCGAATGAAAAGATGGTCGCGATCTTCAACGGCTTGTCGCTACCGTCCTGCAGCGCATTCAGCTTTTCATAATAGAGCTTGGCTGCATCAACGCTGCTCACCGCGAACATGGCGTTGAAGCCCTTTTTGTCTCCATAGAGACGATGCGTCTTGCGGCGGAAGTTATCGAGAATGTACTGGGAAATCTCTGCGATTCGTTCGGGGTGCTGAAGAGCTTGCCGGTTTTCGGCGGCGGTCAGTTTCTTTTCGTCCTGTTCGGTTTCGATCGCTTTGAACTGCGGGCGCACATCGTTGTAATCGACCTTGAACTTCAGCACCTTCTCGTCGCGGATCGCGTCGGTGATCACATAGGAATGAAGTTCGCTCCCGAATACGCTGGCCGTCGTCTCCGCGCCCGAAGCATTTTCCGGAAAGATCGGCGTGCCGGTGAAGCCGAACTGGCAGAATTGTTTGAACTTACGCTTGAGGTTCTTCTGTGCCTCACCAAACTGGCTGCGATGGCACTCGTCGAAAATGAAGACGACGCGCTGGGTATAGACCGGCAGGTCGCCCTCGCTCTTCATCAGATTGTTGAGTTTCTGGATCGTGGTGACGATGATCTTGTTGTCGTCTTTGGAGAGGTTCCGCTTCAATCCGGCGGTGCTGTCTGATCCATTGACGCTATCGGGCGAGAAGCGCTGATACTCTTTCATCGTCTGGTAATCGAGGTCTTTGCGGTCCACCACGAAGAATACCTTGTCGATGAAATCAAGCTCGGTGGCGAGGCGGGCCGCCTTGAAGCTGGTCAGTGTCTTGCCTGAGCCCGTCGTGTGCCAGATGAAACCACCGCTTTCCGGCTTGCCAAGCGTCTTGGCCTCGAAGGAACTTCTGATCTTCCGCAGAATGCGTTCTGTTGCAGCGATCTGATATGGTCGCATCACAAGCAGCGTGTCGCTAACATCAAAGACGGAAAAATCGAGCAACACCTTCATGAGGGTGCGCTTCTCGAAGAAGGTCGCGGTGAAGTCCTTGAGGTCCCTTATCAGGCTGTTATCCGCCTGCGCCCAATTCATCGTGAAGTCGAAGCTGTGCTTGTCGCGCTTGGTCGTGTTGGCGAAGTAGCGCGTATCCGTGCCGTTCGAGATCACGAAGATCTGCAGGTACTTGAAGAGCGAACTGCCCGAGTTGAAGCTCTCCTTGCTGTAACGGTGGATCTGGTTGAACGCTTCCCGAATGGCGACCCCGCGCTTTTTCAACTCGACCTGCACCAGCGGCAGCCCGTTCACCAGAATGGTCACATCGTAGCGGTTCGCATGAGTGCCCGCTTGCTCGAACTGCTTGATGACCTGAACCTTGTTGCGGCAGACATTGGCCTTATCGACCAGATAGATGTTCTGGATACGGCCATCATCGAAGACGAAGTCAAAAATGTAGTCGTCGTGGATCTTGCGGGTCTTGTCAGTGGCGCTGTCGCTGGGGCGATCCAGATAGGTCTCAACGAACCGCGCCCATTCCTTCTCAGTAAACTGAACATTATTGAGCGCTTGCAGCTGTGTACGCACATTCGCCAGCATGGCGCTCGTTGATTTCAGATCGTCAAGAAACTCATAGCCCTGATTGCGCAGGTCCTGAACAAGCTCGCGCTCCAAGTCGGCCTCAGACTGATAGCTGTCAGCCGCCTCCCAGGCGCGCACGTATTTATCGAGAACGATAAAGCGATTGGTCTCGGCGATCGGGGTCGTCTGCTCAGGCATTCGGGGCGTCCTCCTGCCAATAGCTGTAATTGTTGCGCAGATGATCCAGCAGGAGCTTCACCGTCTGCTTTTCCTGCGGCGAGGGCTCGGCGATGGTCTCACTGGAGAGCGTGCTATGGCTCGTAAACTGAATGATGCGGTTCATGTAAAGTTGTTGGTCGCCCGGCAGCAGCTCTGACCATCGCGGATAGCCCAGAAAGTTCGATGTCTTTTCATAGAGATTTCGCAGCAGGGTGAAGTGATAGCGCTCGATCTTGTCTGCCGCGATTGCCTCCTCCAGCGTCTGCTTGAGGTAAAGGTGATAAGAAAAGCTCTGGTTTGAATCGCCGTTCTTCTCTGTCAGCTCAAACGTTCCATCCTCAAGCCGTTTCAGCATGTAGGAGGTCTTTTTTTTCAGCTCATTGAACAGCACGTTGAAGAAAAGTGGGCTGTGTGTCGTGATGATGAATTTCAGGCCGTTCACCGCATCGCTTCTCTTGATCAGGTCCGCGACGTCGACGGCGAGCTGAATGAGGTGGTTCTCATCAAGCGAACTGACCGGGTCATCAATGAAGACATATTCGAGGTCATTAAACTGATCCGTCTCGCGCTCATCGACTTCAGCTACGTTACGGGTGCTGATGACCTGATCTAGCAGGCAATAAAAAACACTCCAGATGAAGTTGCTTTCTTCGCCCTTCGATATTTTGAGACGCTCTGGGTCGGTCTCCGGATCTTGCCCCAGTGTGAAGATCACTTCGGAAAATGCCGGGATGGTAATCTCTTTGTCGTCCTTGTCTTTGGTTTTGTATTCCTCATTGAAGCGGGGCGTAAGATTCGGCTGGGTGTAACGCTGAAACACGGTGATCACATTGAGGTCGAGCCCGAGATCTTCGAAGGCGGATCTGGTGAACGCATTCGGCTGGATACAGAGCTTCCGCTCGGTATCGCCGGTCAGATCATTGTCCCAGTAGAAGAGGTCTTCGGTGAAGGCGTTATAGTAGAGCACCTTGGGGCGATAATCGTCGTCCCGTTCCTCGGTCTTCGGGTCGATCAGCTCTCTGAATGCGCGGGACAGCCGCGTCTTGCCGGAGGCGTTGAACGCATAGATCAGCTGCACCTTCTTATCGGCGTCCCGCAGCGTTTCAGCGATTTCGGTCAGCGTCTGTCCCATTTACGCCGCCTCTGCATCAGGCTTGGGAAAGCTCAGCAGCTGATCGCGGTAATAAGCATATTGCTTTTCACGCAGCTCAATCTCGCGGGGCAGGCCTTCGCTGATCGAAGTCGTCAGCGTGTCGAACTTGTCGAGGATTGCGACAATGCGCTTCTGTTCCTCGAGAGACTTAGTGGGGTCGTCGGGGTAAGGAACCGGCAGCCGCACATTTTTGACCCCATCAATCAAGAGCCTTTTTATCTTGCCGCTCGAAACGTATTTCGCTTTCTGATCATGAAAGGTATCTGTTTGCATCGCATATGCGATGAACTTCGGGTTCATGTTGTGGCGGAAAGCATAGCTATCATCGTGGATCGCGACTTTTTCTTCTCCCAGCCACGCAACCGCTTTGCCGACGTCTTCGATTGTTTCGCTGACGCCCGCGATGACAACATCATTCGGCTCAGCATACCGCAACGAAGCCGCCATATCGCTTCTGACTTTCGAAAGTGTTTTGTGCGCGAAGACACCATAGTGCGTGTAGATTTCGCCATAGTGGATCGCACCGATGCCTTCATCCACATAATCGGCTTTCGTAAAGCGTTTTCCACGGATGAACTCACCAATCTCGTCCAAGGGTTTCCATTCGACATCCCCACCTTCAAAGCTGAGAAGCCGCTCGCGGTAGTGGTTGTATTGCTTTTTGCGCTGGGTAAGCTCGGCGGTAAGCTCGGCGGTAAGCTCGGCGGTAAGCTGGGTGAAGCTGTCGAGTATCCGGACAATTTCCGCCTGTATCGCCAGCGACTTCTCCGGATCATCTGGGCAGGGGATGGGGATTTCGATCTTGGCCAAGTCTTTAGCAGAAACGTCGATGACCTTTGCGCCTCTCGCCAACTTCCGCTTTTCGACGAAAAAAGTCGGCGTTTGAGTGAAATAGACAAAATACTTTCCGAAGAGATGCCAAGAAGGTTTTATAATCGTCGCATGACCACCTGTAACGGCTGGCTCCTTGCCAAGATAGAGAACTGGTGTTCCAACGTCTTCGAGATTTTCGCTTGTATTGGTGATCACGATGTCGCCGGGATTCACTTTTTTCAGCGCGTCAGCGGTTTTTTCCGAGACGAACGAAATCGTTGAGTGGGTTTCAAGGCCGTAGTACGTGTATATCTGACCGTAATGAATGGCTGGAACGCCTGATTCAACGAAGTCAGACTTCGGTAGTCCATTCCCCCTGACCAACTCAGCGAGCTCCCCCAAAGGCACCCACGCCACCTCGGCCCCACCGAGCAGCTTCTCCAGAAAGCCCGCCGCGCTCATGCGTTGATCTCCGTGATGATGGCGTCAATATCCGTGCGCAGCCGGTCGATCCGCTGAACCGTGGTTCTGATCTGATCATTCAGCTCGCCAATATTGACGATCTCGCGCGTGTCCTTCGGTTCCACATAGGAGCTGACCGAGAGATTATAGCCGCGCTCCACGATGGTTTCATACGGCACCGACGCGGCGACGTGGTCGACGTCTTCCTTGCTGTCAAAGATCTTCATCAGCTCAGCGATATGATCATTCGTCATTAGATTGATGTTGGTGGCCTTCTTGAAGAAGTCTTCGCCGGTCGCGTCGATGAACTGGATGGTCGTGTCGGTTTTGTTCTTGGCCAGCACCAGGATCGTCACCGCAATGGTCGTGCCGTAGAAGAGGTTGGAGGCGAGCGCGATCACTGTCTCAACATAATTGTTATCGACCAGATACTGCCTGATCTTCTTCTCCGCACCGTCGCGATAGAAAATGCCTGGAAAGCACACGATCGCCGCGCGGCCCTTGGCCGACAAGTAACTCAGCGCGTGCAGCACAAAGGCGAAATCGGCCTTTGATTTGGGTGCCAGCACACCCGCAGGCGCGAAGCGGTCATCATTGATCAGGGTCGGATCATCCGAGCCGATCCACTTCACCGAATAGGGCGGGTTGGAGACGATAGCGTCGAACGGCTTGTCGTCCTGAAAGTGGGGTTGGGTGAGCGTATCGCCGCGCTGGATGTTGAACTTATCGTAATTGATATTGTGAAGGAACATGTTCATGCGGGCGAGGTTGTAGGTTGTATGATTGATCTCTTGGCCGAAGAAACCTTCTTCGATGATGTGCGCGTCAAAGTGCTTCTTGGCTTGCAGCAGCAGGGAGCCAGAGCCGCAGGCGGGGTCGTAAATCTTGTTGACCTTTTCCTGCCCATGCATGGCGAGCTGGGCGATAAGCTTCGAGACATGTTGCGGGGTGAAAAACTCCCCGCCGGATTTGCCCGCATTGGCGGCGTAGTTCGAGATCAGGAATTCATAGGCGTCGCCGAAAAGATCAATCTGACTATTGTTGAAGTCTCCGAAATCCAATTCCGCAACACGTTTCAGCACTTTCGCCAAGCGGCTGTTCTTCTCCGTCACCGTATTGCCAAGGCGCGTGCTGGTCGTGTCGAAGTCCGCGAAGAGACCTCTGATGTCCTGCTCGGAGGGGTAGCCGTTGGCGGAGGACTCGATCGCCGCGAAGATCTGCGCCAGACCGGTGTTCAGGCTGTCATTCGTGTTGGCGTCCTTGGCGACATTGGCAAAGAGCTGGCTGGGATAGATAAAATAGCCCTTGGTTTTGATCGCGTCATCCTTGATGTCATCGGTGACGACATCGTCGGGAAGACCAGCGTAGTTGATGCTCTCGTCATCCGCCTCGATATATGCAGCGAAATTCTCGCTGATAAAGCGGTAAAAGAGCGTGCCGAGGACATATTGCTTGAAGTCCCAGCCATCGACCGAGCCGCGCACATCGTTCGCGATGTCCCAGATTTTCCGTTGTAGCGCCGCGCGTTGTTCCTGGCCGGTCATCTCTTTTTGTCCTTCTTCGGACTGGCTTCACGCTCGATCCAGTCCTCAATATCCACGCGCCGAAACCGCCAGGTGCCGCCAACCTTGAAGCCGGGCAGCTTGCTGTCGGCCGCAAGGCGGTAAGCGGTTTTCTTGTTGATCCTGAGATAGTCGGCGACTTCATCAATGGTCATGATGTCAGCTGCCATGTGAAGCACTTTCCCAAAATCATCTCTTTTGAGATTTCTATGGAAATTTGCGGATTCCTACAAGGCGGGAATTCCAAGCAATTTCAGAGTTCTGATGAGATCGGGCTGGTTTGGGGCGTGTCGCTCCTTGTATTCGGGTTGTGTCGCTGTCTTCGATGTTCGGGCACCTGAGCCGAGTCACCGCCCAAGCCCTCTAGCTCTGCCCACGGTCCAGTCGATGCTACCTGCGCGCACTTTGACGCTTATCTCCGCGCCGCGATACCGCTCCCGCATGCCTTGCGGCCCGGCGCCGGGGGCCACGAATGTCAGGATTCCAGTGCTTCGCGTCCATTGAATTTGGAAACCTGCGCCGTCCATTCGCCGGGAAAGTACTGCATTGCGGTCTTCAGGGTCAGGTCTGCGAACTGCGTGCCATCGAGAACCGCCGTGACGATCTCGGGAGCCAGCAGTGTGAGCCGCAGGATTCGTGTCAGGAACGAAGGCGTCACGCCTTCCCGCTCCGCAAGCTCTCTGATCGTGGCGAACTCCCCTGACTCCAGAATCTGCTTCCACCGGAACGCGCGCGCCAGCGCCTTAACGAGGGTGCTGTCTGTCCGGCGCGATGGCATCGCGCCATCCGGCAATTGCATCTCCTTCCGTCCGCCGCGCTTCACGAGGCGGAACGGGACGTGGAGCGTCACCGTCTCTGGGATCGGCGTCCTGCTGGTCATGCTGCCACCTCAATGCCGCCTGCAAGCATCTCGCGGGCAAGGCCACTGAGTCCGTCGAGGCGCAGCCGCACGTTCAACCCGTCCGCACCGATGTCGATGCGCTCGACGAGCAGCGCCACGATGCGCGCCTGCTCCGCTGGGAAGAGTTCATCCCAAACCGGGTCGAGTTGCTGCAGGGCCGCGCGGGCATCGGCCTCGGTCATGTCGTCGGCATGCGGCCGCGCTGCCTTCCATGTGCCCGCCACAATCTCAGGCTGGCGGAACACGGCGCGGAGTTGATCTATGACGGCGGTTTCGATTTCACCTGCTGGGACACGTCCGACAGGGCACGAGCCGGCGCCGTGCTTCAGCACCGTCTGGCTGACATAGTAGCGGTAGAGCTTGCCGCCCTTGCGCGTGTGGGTGGGCGAGAACGCCGCACCATCCGGACCGTAGAGCAGCCCCTTCAGCAGCGCGGGGGTGTCGGCCCGAGTGCGTGCGGCGCGTTTGCGAGGGCTTTCGGTCAGGATGGCGTGGACCTTGTCCCAAACATCCTTTTCGATGATGGCATCATGCTCGCCGGGGTAGCTGTTCCCCTTGTGGACGGCTTCGCCGATGTAGGCGCGGTTGTTCAACACGCGATACAGGTATTTCTTGTCTATCCGGTTGCCACGGCTGGTCTGGATGCCGCGTGCTGCCAGCTCCCGCGCCAGTTCCGTGCCCGAACCGATTTCGATGAAACGGTTGAAGATCCAGCGGACATTGGCGGCATCGGCCTCCTTGATGATCAGCTTCCGGTCCTTCACCTCGTAGCCAAGCGGTGGCACGCCGCCCATCCACATGCCCTTCATACGGCTGGCGCGGACCTTGTCCCGTATGCGCTCGGCTGTCACCTCGCGCTCAAATTGGGCGAATGACAGCAGGATGTTCAGAGTCAGCCGCCCCATGGAGGTGGTCGTGTTGAACGACTGTGTGACGGAAACGAAGGTGACGCCATTCCGGTCGAACACCTCGACTAGTTTGGAAAAATCCATCAGCGACCGCGACAGACGGTCGATCTTGTACACGACGACAACGTCGACCAAGCCATCTTCGACATCCGCAAGCAGACGTTTCAGGCCGGGGCGTTCCAACGTGCCGCCGGAGATGCCACCGTCGTCATATTGGTCGCGGACCAGCACCCAGCCCTCGGACCGTTGGCTGGCGATATAGGCCTCGCAGGCCTCGCGTTGGGCGTGGAGCGAGTTGAACTCCTGCTCCAGCCCTTCCTCGGAGGATTTGCGGGTGTAAACGGCGCAGCGCAGTTTCCTGACAATCGGTTTGGTCATGCGCCCCTCCGGTGATTTTTCAGGCCAAAGAACACCCAGCCGTTCCAGCGTGTGCCGGTGATCGCGCGGGCAATGGCCGACAGCGATTTGTAAGGGCGGCCCTGCCAGTCGAAACCATCGGTCGTGACGGTGACGAGATGCTCGACGCCCTGCCATTCGCGGACCAGCCGCGTGCCCACGATCGGTGTCTGGTCAGCGCGGATGCGGCTCTTCTTGCGGTCGCCGCCGTCCAGCTGTTCGCCAAGGGCTTCGAGCCGCCGGATCGTGTCGGGTTTCAGGCCGCCATAGGCCAACTCCTGGATGCGGTAGGCTAGTCGACTCTCGAGGTAGCGACGATTGAACGGCGGCGGCTCGCTGTCGAACAGCTCACGCCATTGCGTCTTCAGGTCTGGTGTCGACGTGGTCTTGAGCGCGGCCAGGCGGGCGGGAATGGGATCTTGTTTTGTCATGCGTTTCTCCGGTGAGTTGGAGTTGCATGACGCCATTCGTCGGCCGGATAGTGTAGGCAACTTTCTCCAGTATCGTCAGATACTTCCGCCCGATTCCGCATCCTCAGACGAAACAACCCGAGCGCCAGCAACTCGCACAGTTCGGCGCGGCGTTCGGCCGGTGTCATCTGGTCGGGCGGGAGTGGGTTGGGTCGTTTCATGTCTCGGGCAGCCGTGATTGGGGTGTCGTTACCAATCAAAAGCCACCCCGAAGCCTCGGGTGGGACATGCCGCGCTCCACGACTGCCAGAAAAAAGCGAACAAGTGGAGAACATCGACCCTTGCGGAAGAAAGTTTCGTCAGCGATTATCGGAGGTTGAATCAGATAGAGAGAAACACTCGTTGAGGTGATTTCATGGCGCGCAAAGCAATTCCGATCGGTCCGAATATCCTGGCGTTGATTGAACAGGCGCGCGTTGACCTTACCCGAGCAGCACAGACCGTTCGGCAATGGGTCAATCCCGTTTCCAATTGCCCAACTGGTCATCGCAATTTCAAATTCCGAATATGACACCAAGTTTGTAGACTACAGATTAAATAAGCGTTTTCGGAGACTTATATGGTACGTGCCCCAGCCAAGACCTGCCCGAACCTTTCTCGACTGCTCAATGACGCAGAGCCGTCATTGCTATCGGCGTTTTTTCGGAGCAGGTCGTTCGAAAGGCTGGATTGGCTGAAGAACTACCAGTTCGAGCCCAATGACTCTGAAGGCCCGGCTTCCGCTACCACTATGTTGCATCAAGAAAACAAGGACCGCTTGGGGCCACTAGAAGCGGAGGCCGCACGAATTGTCACCCTCATCGCTGACCGGGGTCAATTCGTGCTCGAAGGTTTGGCCAGGGCAAAGCTAGAACCCGAGCGCTCCCGTGAACTCATGGACCAGCGGGATCAGCTTGCGCGCAGCCTTTGGGCCTTCACCCATGAACAGAGCCTGTTCGAAGCGGCCGAAAACAGTCTGCACCTGCGCATGTATCGTCGCTATGACAAGCACTATCAGACGTTTATGGCCGATCCGTCGACGGATGGTGGTCCCGACGCGGGCAGTGAAATACTCGATGCGCTGCTTTCCCAGCTGAACACCGAGTTGGATCGAGGTGACGGTTATAGCATTGACCGTTTCGATATTCCGGAGGATGGGGACGAACCGGCCGCCGAGATGTATCTGCTATTTCACCCCGACCCTCCGACCAGCGTTCGAGAGATTGATGATTCCGGCAATCGGTCCCGCATCTATTTCCGACCGCCGGGGGAAGCGATGATCGTCTACACACCTTCGACAGGTCGAGTTCATGTTCGGGCCGGTACGAGAACCCTGCGCCACACCATTGCCGAGCGGTTCATTGAGACGGCTTTGGATCAGACGTATTCGAACCAGCCGGTCGATTTTCAGGCGTACGACATCTCGCAATTCCTGTCGGGTTTTGATCTGAATCCGCCCGAACTGGACGATGCGGTAATCCTGCGCGCTCAGGTGATCCGTGCAGAGATCAGCGTTGTCAATTTGGCAAACCGCCTGTCGCTGTCAACGACCATCAATCAGGACATATCGGCAATTATCGGCGCTCAGCCCGGTCTGGACCGCATTTTCTCTCGCGCTGTCGCGATCCGCTTCGTCGAGATTGCAGTCAGGTATCGCCGTGCAGGCGCGGCCACTGAGAAAACGCTCAACTTCACTTTGACCGACCGGAACACGAGCAGCCTCCTCAGCGTGGACGATCATTTCGAGCGCGTGCTCGGTCATAGATTGCTTCGGCATTGGAACATTTTGCAAGAGGGGCGCGCCCCGAACGCTGTTGAAGGCATGACCATTATGCCTGCACTGCTCTCCATCTGGGACATCAGCGCCGACAGGATTGCCGGTGCATGGCTCCTCGATCGCGGAATCGACCCGGCTCTTCTGACAGAATTGGGTTTTCTTGTACCCGCGGGCTGGGAAGGCGACGACCTGATCGATGACGAAGACGGAATTGGCCCAGTTGTGGCCGAAGTCGTTGCACAACCGGACAAGGTCGATCTCAAAGTTGCAGAGGGCCATGTTACTCCCAGTGGTGGCAGTCCGGATCGCTATAGAACCTATCGTGTGCGCGATGGCTGGGTCGAGGAACATCTTCGCGCTCGATTGGAAGATACGCTGGATGCGCCTGCCATCGAGGAATTGAATAAACACCTGCTGTATCTTGGCAGGCTCGAGATCGACAACCGGGATGTTCCGATCTACCTGGCTCGCAGTCTGGACCAGGAAAAAGTCAGGGCGTCGGTCGACGGAGAGCTAAGGGCACGCAGCAGCCTTGGGATTGGACTGGTGCTGCAGGCTGGAAACGCGGCGGGGGCGTGCCTTGCTGCGAATGTCTTGACGCCTCTTGCCGATCACATGGAAGCCGACGAACCGGAAATCACCCTGGTTGCGGATAAGCTCAAGGCCATCTTTCGACGCGACCAATCTCTCGCGCGAGGCGGGCTGACCGTGCAGCTTGAACGCACTGGCGAAAATTCCGGAACGCTTTTTGTGCCGGGAAAGGGATCCATCGACATATCGGGTGAACAGAGGCTGCTCGTCGTTCAGCGGCTTGTGGACGCCCACAATAATGGCCCTGCACCAATCGTAACAGCAGATCTTATTTCAGGCATTGAGGACCAATCATTGTCCAACATTTTTGGGTCTGTGCTTTGGAAAAAGCTCAAGGCAGACTTTGTCCGATCTCCGAAACGTAAGTGGTGGGAGATCGCGATCTGAGATCAACTCCGATCCGGCTCCGTTCCGAGGTCTGACGAACTCCGATTCTTGCGTCCAATAGGAGTGCTCCATAGCAAAGAGGAGCACTCCAATGCCGACTCCCGACACTTCCCGCCAGCCAGCCCAGATGAGCTGGACCGGTGGTGCAAAATCAAAACCCAACCCTTTGAGCCCCGAATGGCGCTGCACGCGCTGTGACAAGCTGCTCGGTGTCCGCCGGGACGGCCGCATGCACCTGCGTTTCGCGCGGGGGCACGAGTATCTCGTGGGCTTTCCAGTTCAGGCCACCTGCCGCGGCTGCGGCGCGCTGAACCACGCGACCGCACCCGCGCGCTGACGCGCGCATTCACCCAACCCCCTGAAATCGCAGAGACGCGCGACGTCCTGACCTGGCCACGACAAGGCGCTGGACGCCTGGCCGCAAGGCAGGCGTCCGATGTCCTTCGCGTGGCACGAGATCCGTGATCACCTCATGCAATCTTCCTCCAACCTTCACTTCCAGCGCAGTTTCGACGCCGTCCGGCGTGAACAGGCCGCCCTTTCGGCGTTCCGGGATCCGGCGGCCCTGCTGGACGGGCTGCATCGCACCCCCGGCGATCATGGCCAGAAGAACGTGATCCTCACCGCGCTCGTCAGGGCGGCGCAGGCAGATGGGCCCGCGTCCGACTGCGCCCTGACGCTGCTGTTGCTGGCGCTCTGGCCGGGCCTCGACGCCATCCGCTGCCGGTCGATCTGGCGCAGGCTCGGCACCGCCGACGAGGTCGCGTCCGATGTTCTGGCGCGCACCACCGTGTCGGTCCGCAGCCTCGACCTCGGACGCGTCAACTGGATCGCGGCCACGGTGCTGCGCAACGTCGAGCGCGACATGATCCGCGTGCGCCAGCGCGACACGGCGCGCGAACATCTCGCCAGCGGCGCCGATCCCGACGAGGTGGCGGACAGCGGCGACAGCGGGATCGGCGCAACCGGGTACGCACGGCTGAACGACGCCGTGCGGAAGCTGCTCGGCGATGACGCCCTGCTGGTGATCCGCGTCGCGATCGAGGGTTTCTCGCAAGCCGAGGCGGGAGCCGAACTGGGCTTGACCGAGGCTGCCGCCCGCAAGCGGCACCAGCGCGCCATGCGCCGGCTGCACGCCGCCCTCGAGGAAATCCCCTGACCCGATGTCCCGATCCGGTCCCGCCGGTGGCTTTTCCCATTCGAGCGCCCCGAGCGCCTCTCCTCCAACCGAAAGCAGACACGCATGAACCGTACTGCCGACCTGTCGCTCGAGGATTTCAGGCGTCTTCCGGGGCTCTATCGCCGCTGGGAGCTGACCGAGGTCTGCGAGCCCAACCGCAACTATCAGATCGAGGACGCCGGCGCCCATGCCGACGGGACGCCGCTCCTGGCGATCTACGTCGCCGAGCCCGCGCCCGACGTCCGCGAGGCCGCGTGATGCGCCTCCTCAATCACCTCATCTCACGGAGAAAAGCTATGCCGGACCAGCCGGACGACATCACCCGTCTTCGCGCCGCGAGCTACGCCCTCGAAGAACTCCCCGAAACCATCGCCCTCCCGCAGCGCGCCGGTGACGAGCCGCGCGAGCCGCTGCCGGTCGTCGAGGCGACCGTCGACGAGATCGCCTTCGCGATCGTGGAGGCGGAGCGCGAGAGCACGGCCGCCTACCGCCGGGCCGATGCGCTGAAGCGGCTCTACAAGATCGTCCGCGAGGCGGGGTGCATCGGCGCCGACCGCGCCGCCACGGCCGTGATCAAGAAGGAGGGCCAGTGATGGCCCTTCCCATCATCGGCGCCGACGAACGGCTCGCGCAGCGCAAGGGGATCAAGGGCGTCATCTTCGGCCGGTCCGGCATCGGCAAGACCAGCCTGCTCTGGACGCTGAATGCCTCGACCACGCTCTTCCTCGATCTCGAGGCTGGCGATCTGGCGGTCGAGGGGCTGGAGATCGACACGCTCCGGCCCCGCACCTGGAAGGAATGCCGCGATTTCGCGGTGTTCATCGGCGGGCCGAACCCGGCGCTGCGCGAGGACCAACCCTACAGCCAGGCGCATTTCGACGAGGTCTGCGGCCGCTACGGCGATCCCACGGTGATCGGGAAATACGAGACCGTCTTCATCGACTCGATCACCGTGGCCGGGCGGCTCTGCTTCCAGTGGTGCCGCGGCCAGCCCGAGGCGTTCTCCGAGAAGACAGGCAAGCCCGACATCCGCGGCGCCTACGGGCTGCATGGCCGCGAGATGATAGGCTGGCTGACCCATCTGCAGCACACGCGCGGCAAGCACGTCTGGTTCGTCGGGATCCTCGACGAGCGGCTCGACGATTTCAACCGCAAGGTCTTCCAGCCGCAGATCGACGGCTCGAAGACCGGGCTCGAGCTGCCCGGGATCGTCGATCAGGTCATCACCATGGCCGACATCCCGGACCCCGGCGGCCAGCCGCAGCGCGCCTTCGTCTGCCAGACGCTGAACCCCTGGGGCTATCCCGCCAAGGACCGCTCCGGTCGCCTCGACATGGTCGAGGCCCCGCATCTCGGCCGGCTGATGGAGAAGATCCAGCGCCCTGCGGCGCCTGCCTCCGAACGCCTGACCTGGCCGCCGGTGACGCCCGCCGATCCCGCCCCCGCGCAGGAGCCCGGCCATGGCTGAGCGCACCGCGCCACGCCCGGTGTCCCGATCCGGTCGCCGGGGTGGCTTTTCCCCACTGACGCCGCTGCGCGTCCCACCCTCCAACTGAAAGGAGCCGCGCAATGTCCGGACCCTGGAACGACTTCAACTCCGCCCAATCCAACACCAACGTCATCCCGAAGGGCACGCTCGCCAAGGTGCGGGCCTCACTGCGGCCCGGCGGCTACGACGACCCCTCGCAGGGCTGGACCGGCGGCTGGGCGCGCCGCGCCGCCACCGGCGCCGTCTATCTTGACGTCGAATATACGGTGCTCGAGGGGCCCTATGCCCGGCGCAAGATCTGGTCGTTGATCGGTCTCTACAGCCCCAAGGGCCCGGACTGGGCCAACATGGGGCGCGGCCTGATCCGCGGCATCCTCAACTCGGCGCGCGGCGTGTCGGACAAGGACAACTCGCCCGAGGCGCAGGCGCGCCGCCGCATCAACGGGTTCGGCGATCTCGACGGGGTCGAATTCGTCGCCCGCATCGACATCGGCACCGACACCAACGGCGAGGACAAGAACGAGATCCGCGCCGCCGTCACCCCCGACCATCGCGACTACGCCGCGCTCATGGGCGCGGTCGCGCCGCAGTTCACCGCCGCCCCGGCGCAGGGCCACGCCCCGCAGCAGCCTACCACGGTCACCCAGCCCAGCCAGCCTGCGTCCGCCCCCGGCGCCGCCGGTCGGCCGAGCTGGGCGCAGTAAGGGGGAGACCAGCGATGCGCCTGCGCCCCCGCCAGAAGACCTTCGTCGAGCGCAGCGTGGCTGCGCTCGCTTCCCGCGGCAACACGCTGGGCGTGGCGCCCACGGGTGCTGGCAAGACCATCATGCTCTCGGCGGTCACCGGCGAGATGATCGGCGACGGCGCCAAGGCCTGCGTGCTGGCCCATCGCGACGAGCTGACGGCGCAGAACCGCGCAAAGTTCCAGCGCGTGGTGCCAGGCGTCGCCACATCGGTGATCGACGCCACGGAGAAGTCCTGGGGTGGCCAGGTCGCCTTCGCCATGGTGCCGACGCTGGCGCGGGCTTCGAACCTTGCCGACATGCCACGCCTCGACCTGCTGGTTGTCGACGAGGCGCATCACGCCGTCGCCGACAGCTACCGCCGCATCATCGACCGGGTGCGCGAGGCCAATCCCGACGCCCGCATCTTCGGGGTCACGGCGACGCCGAACCGGGGCGACAGGAAGGGCCTGCGCGAGGTTTTCGACAACGTGGCCGATCAGGTGCGGCTGGGCGAGCTGATCGCCTCGGGCCACCTGGTGCCGCCGCGCACCTTCGTCATCGACGTGGGCGTGCAGGGCGAGTTGCGCTCGGTCCGCAAGACCATGTCGGATTTCGACATGGCGGAGGTCGCGGGCATCATGGACCGCGCCCCCGTCACCGACGAGGTGATCCGCCACTGGAAGGAGAAGGCGGGCGACCGGCAGACCGTGGTGTTCTGCTCCACCGTCGCCCATGCCGAACACGTCACCGACGCCTTCAGGGCGGCGGGCGTTTCCGCCGCGCTGATCCACGGCGATCTGGCGGCCGAGACCCGCAAGGCGATCCTCGCCGACTACGCGGCGGGCGACATCCGCGTCATCGTCAACGTGGCGGTGCTGACCGAGGGCTGGGACCACCCGCCCACGTCCTGCGTCGTGCTGCTGCGGCCCAGCTCCTACAAGTCCACGATGATCCAGATGGTCGGGCGCGGCCTGCGCACCGTCGATCCCGAGGAATATCCCGGCATCGTCAAGACCGACTGCGTCGTGCTGGATTTCGGGACGTCGAGCCTGATCCACGGCACGCTGGAACAGGATGTCGATCTCGACGGCAAGACCGAAACCGGCGAGGCGCCGACGAAGACCTGCCCGGCCTGCGAGGCGGAGATCCCGCTGGCCGCCACCGAATGCCCGCTCTGCGGCGAGGCTTGCCCGCGCGAGGACGAAGAGGCCGGCGAAGGCGGGGCCGCCGCGCCGCTCTCGGGCTTCATGATGACCGAGATCGACCTGCTGAAGCGGTCCAGCTTCGCGTGGGTCGACCTCTACGGCACGGACGACGCGCTGATGGCCACGGGCTTCGCGGCCTGGGGCGGCATCTTCTGGCTGGAAGGGGTCTGGTACGCGATCGGCGGGGCGAAGGGCGAACGCCCGCATCTGCTGGGCGTCGGCGAGCGCACGGTCTGCCTCGCACAGGCCGACGACTGGCTGAACACGCACGAGACCGACGAGAGCGCCTTCAAGACCCGTTCCTGGCTCCGCCAGCCGCCGACCGAAAAGCAGCTGCAATACCTGCCACCCGAATGCCGCCATGACTTCGGCCTGACGCGCTACCGCGCCTCCGCTCTGATGACCTTCGGCTTCAACAAGCGCGCCATCCGCCAGCTGATCGACACGGCCGCCCGGCCCGAACGGAGGGCGGCATGACCCATGTCCACATCCACCCCCATCACGGCCGAGGACCGGCGGCGGCTCTGGCATCCGCGTGGGACGCTCTGTGCTGTCTGCCGGCAACCCACCCGTGGCTTTGGCTGGTTCGATCCGCACCGGTCGAAGCGGCGCCGGCCCTCGGTCTGGTTCTGCTCGATGCCCTGCCAGTCCTTCTGGACGCGCTTGGCCAGGGAGCGTTTCGCCATGGTTGACCTGACCGAGGAAGAGCGCGCCGCGATCACCGCCACCATGAAGCGCGTGGCGCTGCTGATGGACGAGATCGGCTGGGCCACCCCGCTCGCCGAACTGACCGAGGCGCAGGTGCGCGCGCTGATCGAGGAAGCCGTCGAGGGCTTCCGCGAGGCCATGTCCGACATCGCCCGGGCGCAGACGTCGGAGGTGCCGTTCTGATGCTGGACTACAACCATCGCCCCAGCTTCGCCGACCGGGTCAACGCCGCAGTCGATCGGTCGCTGACCGCCGATCAGACCACGCGGCCGCCCCGCGACTATCTGGGCGGCTCGCGCCTCGGCCATGCCTGCGAGCGGGCCCTGCAGTTCGAGTTCACGGCGACGCCGAAGGACGAGGGCCAGGATTTCAGCGGCCAATCGCTGCGCATCTTCGCCATCGGCCACGCGCTCGAGGATCTGGCCGTCGCCTGGCTGCGCGGCGCGGGCTTCGACCTCTACACCCGCAAGGGCAACCGTACCGATGGTGGCCAGTTCGGCTTCTCGGTCGCGGGCGGGCGCATCCGCGGTCATGTCGACGGCATCATTGCCGCCGGGCCCGAGGGCTTCGGTCTGGCCGTTCCCGCTCTCTGGGAATGCAAGACCATGAACGCCAAGAACTGGCGCGCCTGCGTCAAGGACGGCGTGAGCAAGTCGAAGCCGGTCTACGCCGCCCAGATCGCGGTCTATCAGGCCTACATGGAAACCAGCGTGCCCGGCATCAGCGCCGCGCCCGCCGTGTTCACCGCGATCAACAAGGACACGGCCGAGATGCACCACGAACTGGTGCCCTTCGACGCCGATCTCGCGCAGCGCATGTCCGACCGGGGCGTGCGGATCCTGCAGGCGACCGACGCGGGCGAGTTGCTGCCGCGCATCGCCATCTCGCCCGACTTCTTCGAATGCCGCTTCTGCCCGTGGTCCGAACGCTGCTGGGGGCTGCCGGCATGAGCGACGACGGCATCCTGCATTTCAACCCGTGGATGGACTTCAACGACGGGCCACCGTCCGAGAACCCCTTCGGCTGCGACCCCGACCCCGAGCAGATCGCCGTGTTCCTCGACACCGTGTTCAGCTGGTGCGAGGGGCTGATCCCGCTCCGCGGCTTCGTCGACAAGGGTCAGGGCCGAGACGGCAAGCCGCACAACATCTGGATCCCGGCCGACGACACTGCGCCCGAGAAACTCGCAACCTTCGCCGGATGGGCGAACCGCGAGGGCGCCGCCGTCTATGTCATTCCCGGCACGGTCGAGGAACAGGGCCAGGCCCGCGCCGCCGACGTGCTGCAGATGCAGGCCATCGTCGTCGATCTCGATGCGGGCGACATCCCGGCCAAGCTGGACCATGTCACCCGCCACCTCGGCGCGCCCACGCTCATCATCGAAAGCGGCGGGCGCACGCCCGAGGGCGCGGCGAAGCTCCATGTCTGGTGGAAACTGACCGAACCCGCCGAGAGCGACGACCTGGTCGCCCTCTGCCGCCTGCGCGGCGAGATCGCCGTGAAGGTCGGCGGCGACACGCATTTCCGCTCGGCGCACCAGCCGATCCGGGTGCCTGGCACCGTCTATCACAAGCACGGCCACCAGCGCCTTGTGCAGATCCGCGAACATCGCGACGTCGAGGTGGATCTTGCGGATTTCGCCGAGAAGGTCGCCGAGATGCCGCCGCTGCCCGGCGTGGGCTTCGCCAGCGACGTTGCCGCGCCGACCGCGAAGCCCGGCATCGACGCGGTGCTCACGACGCCGGTGCGCGAGGGCGCGGTCGACGACTGGTCCCGGTTTCAGGGGGCCAGCGCCGCCATCGGCCATTATGTGCGCCTGGTGCACGAGGGCCGCCTCGACCCCTTCGCGGGCTGGGAGGCGATCTGCGGCTACAACGCCGCGATGATGCGCCCATCCTGGCCGCTCGATCGGCTGCAGGCCGAGTCCGAACGCCTCTGGGCGCTGCATGTGAAGCGCAACGGCCCACCACTCCTGCGCACGGCCTATGCCGACGCCCCGGCCAGCCCGCTGCCGACATTCAGCCTAGGCGCTCTCCTCGACGACACCAGTCCGATGCCCGAGGACATCATCGGGCCGCGCGTGCTGACCCCGGGCGGGCTCCTGGTGCTGGGCGGCGCGCCCAAGGTCGGCAAGAGCGACTTCCTGATCTGCTGGCTCGTGCACATGGCCGCTGGCGTGCCGTTCCTCGGCTTCACGCCGCCCCGGCCGCTGTGCGTGTTCTACCTGCAGGCCGAGATCCAGTATCACTATCTGCGCGAGCGCATGCAGCAGATCGCGCTGCCCGCTGCCGTGATCGCCGCCGCGCGCGACACCTTCATCGCCACCCCGAAACTGAAGCTGCTGCTCGACGCGGAGGGCATCGCCCGCGTGGCCGAGGCGATCAGGGCCGCATTCCCCGACGCGCCGCCCGACATCATCGTCATCGACCCGATCCGCAACCTCTTCGATGGCGGCCCCGAGGGCGGCGGCGAAAACGACAACACCGCCATGATGTTCTTCCTGAAGGACCGGGTCGAGCTCCTGAGGGAAGCTGTCAATCCGGATGCGGGCATCATCCTCGCCCACCACACCCGAAAGGCCACCAAGCATCAGGTCAAGGACGATCCCTTCCTCGCGCTCTCCGGCGCCAGCGCGCTGCGCGGCTTCTACACCTCGGGGCTGCTCATGCACCGGCCTGACGAGGACAGCAGCGTCCGCAAGCTGGAGATCGAGCTGCGCAATGGCCCCGCGCTGCCGGGCAAGCTCATCGACAAGGTGAAGGGCGAGTGGGTCGAGCTGAACCCGCTGAACGAGCGCCTGGTGCGCAAGGAGGTCGGCGCCAGGCTCGATGCCGAACGGCTGCGCAAGCACGATGTCATCCTCGGCATGCTGCTGGATGAGGCGGCGGGCGAGCGCCTCTACACCGCCATGCAGTTCGCCGAGACCTTCGAGAACCGTGGCGGGCTGGGCAGCAAGCACACCATTCGCGAGCGCCTCAGCGTGCTGGCGACCAAGGGCTTCGTGAAGTTCCTGCGCGACCCCTCGGGGTTCGGCTTCCCCGTCACCCGGTCCCGGTTCGGCTACCTCTGCGTCGAGGGCATGCAGTTCGGCGCGCCCGTCGACCATGTCGATCCGGCCACTGGCGAGGTCACCACGGAGGTCCGTCCGGTCCTGCCCAGCCACTTCAAATGCCCCCTATCCGGGCTCTGCCTGCAGGTCGAAAACTCCGCCGTCTGGGTCTACCCGGAGGGGCTGGAGGACGACCCAACTCATATGAGTGAGGCCTGACTCATATGACAGCGCCAACTGTGCACTCAACGAAATCAACGGGTTACGGGCAAATAAGAGTTAGGTCCCTAACTCATGCCCGAAGACTTCATGAAGTCTTATTCCGCAATGATTTCAGCCACTTGAACGCCTCGGAACAGTTAGGTGTCAAACCCCCATACTACGTATGGGAGGGCCACCCCACAGGGTTGGCCACTCCTCCCATACGTCCGGGTCAGCCGCGCGCGCCGCCGTGACGCTCCCTTGTGCTTTCCGATCCGACGACGGCGGCCCCGTACCGCCAAGCACCAGACCGCCGTCGTCTTCCACCACCACAGGCCACCGGCAAAGGAGACCCATCATGGCTCAGCCGACTCTGATCCCGAATTGCGACGGCGCAAGGTTTGAATCGCTGCCGCTCGACACCCCCCGCAACCGCTGCATCCTCGCGCTCGACCTCGGCACCTCGACCGGCTGGGCGATCCGCGGCCATGACGGCCTGATCACCAGCGGCACCGTCTCGCTGCGCCCCGGCCGATTCGACGGCGGCGGCATGCGCTACCTGCGCTTCACCAACTGGCTGACCGAGATCGACCGGCTGTCCGGTCCTGTCGCCGCGATCTGGTTCGAGGAAGTCCGCCGCCACGCGGGCACCGACGCAAGCCACATCTACGGCGGGCTCATGGCCACGCTGACCGCATGGGCGGAACTGCGCGGCGTGCCCTACGAGGGCGTCCCGGTCGGCACGATCAAGCGTCACGCCGCAGGCAAGGGCAACGCCGACAAGGCCGCCATGGTCGCCGCCGTCCGCGCCCGCGGCTTCAGCCCGGCCGACGACAACGAGGCCGACGCCATCGCCATCCTGCTCTGGGCGATCGAGACGAACGGGGGTGTCGCATGAGATGGCATCCCCATGGCTACGGCGGCCGGCGCCGGGATCCCGAGCAGGTCAAGCGCGAGGGCTGGCAGGAACAGGGCGTCCTCGCGGTCTCCGCTGATGACGACCGCCTCACCTGGCCCGAGCGTGAACTAGTCCGCCAGCTGGGCGAGAAGCTCTACGGCCCGCGCCCGTCCGACAGGGAGGCGCGCCATGGCTGATCGCGAATGGACCGCCGACTGCGTCGCCGATCATTTCGAGGAAGCGTTCCGCACCCTGCGCAAGCTGCCGCCTGTGAAGGCACAGGGCTACTTCAACACCTGGCCCGACATCGTGCGGACCAGCCGCGAGATCGCGGCGATGGAGCCGCAGCCGATGCGGGTCTGGCCCTCGGCAGCAGCAATCACCCGGCTCGAGCAGACCTTCGACTGGGTGCTCTGGATCGAGGAGGCGGAGCGCAAGCTGGTCTGGTCGCGCGCGGCCCGTGTGCCCTGGAAGCAGATCAGCGGTGAGCTCGGCTGCGATCGCACGACGGCGTGGCGCCGCTGGCAGCTGGCGCTGACCAAGATCGCTGCGCGGCTGAATGCGCAGTGACTCCAATGTGTTGCAACACTTTTTCCTTCGACATCTGCAACAGATCCATGCTATTCCGAAGGCAAGATGGGGAGAGTGCGTCGGGAGACGGCTCTCCCCGTCTTTTTTTAGTGAAAACCGACATGGCTTCCTGGCATCAGCCGGGCCACGGCGAACCGACGTTGGCAGTACGGCATCGCGGTCATCGTTTGGCGGCTGAACGGCAAACGACTGGCAGGGAAACGGTCAATGGAGTTTGTGATCGGCCTGACGTGAGCGGGATGATGGACAGCAGAGGATCAAATCGCCGATCCGTGCGTTGTCTTGAAAACGGACGAAGCGTTCAAGGTGACATTGCGTTGCATTCTGCGTCGACTTCGGGAAAGGCAAGGAATGCTGAATTTTATACGCAAAGGCGCGGGCCGCCCGCTCCTCCTTGTGCACGGCCTTGGAGGTTCGTGGCGGTCTTGGACGACGATCCTTCCTGCTCTCTCCGAGACGCGCGAGGTCATTGCCCTTGATCTGCCTGGCCATGGCGCAACACCGGGGGATACCAGCAGCAGCACCTTCACGGGGCTCGCCGACAGCGTCGAGGCCTTCATCGGCGAACAGGGGCTTGACGGCATTGACATCGTCGGCAGCTCGCTCGGCGCAAGGATCGTGCTCGAGATGGCGCGTCGCGGGAAAGTCGGCGCCACGATCGCTCTCGATCCCGGCGGCTTCTGGCGGGGCTGGGAACGGACATACTTCCGCTCCACACTTTTGGCGTCGATCCGGCTCGTACGCGGTCTCGAGTCTGCACTGCCGACCCTTTCCCGATCCGCTGTGACCCGTAGCATGCTCCTGGCGCAGCTGTCGGCACGTCCCTGGAAGCTGGAAGGTGACGTCGTGGCGACCGAATTGAAGAGCTTTGCCGCGACCAAGACCTTCGACGCGCTTGTGCGCGACCTCGCAGCCGCCCCGGAGCAGGAGGGACCGGCGGCAGGGACATCCCGCCCCGTCGTCGTAGGATGGGGTCGGCAGGATCGTTTGTGTCTGCCACGACAGGCCGCCAGGGCGATGGAGGCGTTTCCATCCGCAAAGCTGCATTGGTTTGAAAAATGCGGGCATTTTCCGATGTGGGATCAGCCGGCAGAAACCGCTCGGCTCATTCTCGACGAAACGGGCGCAACTTCGTGATTTGGCAGCGCCCCCACCGCTGAGATTTCCCGACAAACCGTCAAGCGCAATCACCTTCGTGAGACACTTTTCGATGAGACATCGGTGGGCGAGACGCGAGGCGCATCTTGGCCTATCAATCACCGCATACTCGGGAGAGGAGCGCGCAGGCAGAGGCCGCGCGGCTGGCTTCCGGGGTCCAACCGGGATCCAACCGGGGTCCATCCCGCTAACCCACTGATTTCCGGTTCCTTCCTGGCGATATTCGTATGCTGGCGGGCGAAGCGCGCAATATCGCCAGCGACAGGGCCGGTTTTTTGGGAAGCCACCCTTAGCAGGCATCCACCCGCGACCCGCTGAAAACCGCAACAAAACAAACCTTTGGCATCGGACACACCCGGTGGCCGCTGGACCCCTCGCGGAGTCCAGGTTGGCAGCCGGTGTCCGGAGTCCAGCTGATTGAGGCGAACTGACCCGCATGACCCTGAGCTTTGCCCCGGATGCGATCGAGATGTGGCCGCTGGCCAGGCTTCAGCCCTACGCGAAGAACGCCAAGGCGCATGGTGCGGACCAGGTCGCGAAGATTGCCGCGAGCATGGCGGAGTTCGGCTGGACCGTCCCTTGTCTGGTCGCCGATGACGGCGAGTTGATCGCGGGCCATGGCCGGGTGTTGGCGGCCACGCAGCTGGGGCTGACCGAGGCACCGGTGATCGTGCTGGGCCATTTGACCGAGACGCAACGCCGGGCGTACCGGATCGCGGACAACAAGCTGACGGAACTCGGCACATGGGATGAGGCGCTGCTGTCGGCCGAGCTGAACGACCTGCTGGCCGAGGATTTTGACCTGTCGCTCATCGGATTCGACGATGCCGAGCTTGAGGCGCTGCTGGCCGGTGAGGTCGCCCCTGAAACCGCCTTCCGCGAGGGCGAGGACGATGTTCCCGAGGCCCCGGAAACCCCGATCAGCCGCCCCGGCGATCTCTGGGTGCTGGGCAAGCATCGGTTGCTCTGCGGGGATGCGACTGTGGCCACGGATGTCGAGCGACTGCTGGGTGATGTGACGCCGCTCCTGATGGTGACCGATCCACCCTATGGCGTCGAATATGATCCCGGCTGGCGCAACAAGGCGGGAGCGGCCGCAACCAAACGCACCGGCAAGGTGCTGAATGACGACCGCGCGGATTGGCGCGAGGCCTGGGCGCTGTTCCCGGGCGATGTCGCCTATGTCTGGCACGGCGCGCTGCACGCAACGACGGTCGCGGAAAGCCTGGAAGCCTCCGGCTTCAACATCCGGTCCCAGATCATCTGGGCGAAGGATCGTCTGGTGCTGAGCCGCGGCGACTATCACTGGCAGCACGAACCCTGCCTCTATGCCGTGAAGAAAACCGGCAAAGGCCATTGGGCAGGCGACCGAAAGCAGACCACGCTCTGGCAAATCGCCAACAAGGATCAAGACGCTGAAACCGTCCACGGGACCCAGAAACCCGTCGATTGCATGCGCCGGCCGATCCTCAACAATTCCAGCCCGGGTCAGGCCGTCTACGAGCCGTTCATGGGATCCGGCACCACGCTGATCGCAGCGGAAACCACAGGCCGCGTCTGCATCGGGATCGAACTGAACCCGGCCTATGTCGATGTCGCCGTGCAGCGCTGGCAGCAATTCTCCGGCCAAGAGGCCGTGCTGGACGGAACCGGCGAGAGCTTCGCCGATCTGACGGCCAACCCACGCTGAGGCGATGCATGACCTGGCTTTACCTTCCTCCGGGCGCGCTTCCGGAGCCAGAGATCTGTTCGGCCTCTCGCTCTGCTCCGGCGCAGGCGGGCTCGACCTCGGGCTCACCATCGCCATCCCCGGATATCGAACTGTGGGCCATGTCGAACGGGAAACCTACGCCGCGGCCATCCTCGTGGCACGGATGGAAGAGGCGGCCCTGGATCCAGCGCCTGTCTGGGACGACGTTGGAACCTTCGACGGCCGCCCATGGCGCGGCGCGGTGGACATCGTCACTGCGGGCTATCCGTGCCAGCCGTTCTCCGTCGCGGGCAAACGCAAAGGCGCAGACGACCCGCGCCACCTCTGGCCGCATGTCGCCAGGATCATTGAAGAGGTCCAGCCGCCCTTCGTCTTCCTCGAAAACGTCGCCCATCATCTCCGCCTCGGCTTCCCCGAAGTCGCCGGCGGATTGGTCGGCATGGGCTACAAGCTTGCGGCAGGCCTCTTTACGGCGGCGGAAGTCGGTGCGCCCCACAAACGGGAGCGCCTGTTCATCCTCGCGCACCGTGAGCATGACCAACTGGCCGACCCCGCGCGCCTGCTCCGGGACCCGCTCGAGCGGTGGGAACCGGACCGAGATGCTGCGGCTTTGGCCGACACCCCGGGCGAGCGCGAACGAGAACCGGCAGACGAAACCGACGCCGTCGCAGGAAGCGGGCAAGCACGGGATGAACCTGGCGACCTCGGCCGCCATGTGGCCGACCCCGCAGATCGACAGCTTTCGCAGCCGGGGCGGCGCCCGGAAACACGAGAAGGGCTTGGACGGCATGGCGCGGGATTGGCCCACGCCGATGGCGACCGACGGGAACAAGCCGAGCGCGGGCAACCGCAAGTCCGCCGACCTGACCAGTGCCAGCCAGATGTGGATGACGCCAACGGCGCGGGATCACAAGGACGGGGCCACGACACTGGCGAATACGCCCGTGAACGGCCTGCTTGGCCGCCAGGTCCTGGCGACGCCGACGGTTGGGCGCGATACCTCCGAGCAGCGCCGGACGCTGAACCCAGCATTCGTCGAGGCGCTGATGGGTTGGCCCACCGGGTGGACCGCCTTCGGCTCTGCGGCAACGGCGTGGTCCCACTGGTTGCCGCGCATGCGCTCCGAACTCTCGCGGCTCAATTGCTGGCCGACGGATGAAGGAGAGCCAGCATGAAGCAATCACGCCTCATGTCGCTGGTCGAAGCCGTCGCCAATGTTGCCGTCGGCTACGGCGTCGCGGTCATCACGCAGATCCTGATCTTTCCGATCTTCGGGCTGCACACGACGTTGGCGCAGAACCTGAAAATGGGCGCGATCTTCACGGTGGTCAGCATTGCGCGTTCGTTCGCCCTGCGGCGGGTGTTCGAGGCGATCCGCATGCGAGCAGCAGATTAAGCTCTTATGCGAGTTCACAACATGAAGCGAGGCAGGATCCATTCTGAATACCCATTCGACGCAGTGTTGAAGTCTTCAACTAGGACGTCCCGTTCGGGACCAAGGATTTTGTCCAGCTCACCTTGGATCGCGGCAGCATAATCGTTGCAGCAAGTCCATGCGCCAATAATCTGGTCGGCTGAAACGGATCCAATAATCTGAACTTCCGCATCGGGATCTGTTGGTAAGAAAGACGGGATGCCGGTTTCTTCGCGATATGCCTGTCCCTTGAAGCGAGTGGGGGCCATTTTGTCTGAAAACATCTGCTCGAAAGCCCATGGGCCGCCAAGGAACCCACGGTGATCAAGCATTTCACGGGTAGCGGCGTTCCGAAAACAGAAACGGCAGTTGTGCGTCCAGAGTATACTTGGGTCTATGAAGAGCATGACCCACTCAGCTTGCTTGGAATCACGCGACTTGGCGGAGAAGATTTTTTGACTGGCACCGGAGATGCTGAATGACACCGCCTGATCACTTGCATCCAAGCGATGTTGTGCACCGGCATAGGCTGTAAACTCCGCGGGGTAGAGCATTTCTCGAGGCAGAATACCGTGCTGGACGATGTTGGACAGGTTCCTTGTCAAAGTGAAATGAAGCAGAAAGCGGATATCTCTGTGCCGTGCTGCATTCCTGATGCGCTGTGATACTGTTGCTCGAGATGACAATTTTTGCAGTCCTGTTTGTCTTCATTATTTGTAGGGCAGCTTTTCACCGGTCCCCAATGTCTGCTCTCGGCGACTCTTTCAGCAAGTATGAATAGCAGCAAGATACCACCGCCCCAAAGGGACGGCGGCAATCAGTTTGTTGAGGCCGTGAGCGTCAGGCGGCGGGCAGCTTGTAAACGCGGCCCCGATCCTCGACCTTCTCCGAGGTCACTTCGAGCCCGAGTTTCTTCTTGAGCGCACCGGACATCGCGCCGCGCACCGTGTGTGACTGCCATCCGGTCGCTGCCATGATCTCTGCGATAGTCGCGCCGTCTGGTGCGCGCAACATCGCAATTAGAGTCGCCTGCTTGGTGCCTTCGCGTGGTTTGCGCGGCTTGGGTGCGGCATCCTCGGCTGGGCTGTCGGCAGCGTTGTCAGTCTCGATGCCAATGGCGGCGAGGCCTGTGTCGGTGGCGATCAGCGTCACGCCATGACCGTCGCCGGTCTCGCGCCAGACGGGCTCGCCGTTGCGCATATCGGCATCGACCTCTTCAAGGAAGCCTTTGGCGAGCATCGCGCTGACCACCTTGGTGGCAGCGCCGCCCCGCAGGCTGTCGGGCAACGGCAAGGCCAAATAGCCGTCGCGTTGGGATGCCGCGCTGAGAATGATGGCTTGGGTGTCGGTGAGTTTGGTCATGTTGCCTCCGGGTCTGAGCCGCGCGGAATGCTTGGCTTCTACCGAGGCGAGCCCGCCGCTTGGGCGGGCCGGGACCGACGCGCGATGGCTCAGTCGTCGCGCGCGATCAGGGCGAGGAGGACGGCCGCCATGCCGCCGAGATATTCGCTGCGGCGGAAGACGATCTCGTCGATCTCGCTCGCGGTTTTGATGCTCGGGTCGACCTGCAGGTCGTTGCCCATGTGTGGCATCAGGCGGGTGGCTTCGCGGTTGTAGCGCTCTGCAAGGGTGCTGGTCATCGGGCTCACTCCGCGTATTCGCCTTCGCCAAAGGCGCTGTCGGTGATGCGCTTCAGGAGGCAGGCGTAGTGCTCGAGGCTGCCAACCGTGGCCCAGCCGATCTCGTCGGGATGGCAGTTGAAGTGATCGTCGCTGAGGCTCTGGAGCCGGGCGAGCATCTCGTCGATCTCGGCCTTCTTGCCGATGAAGGCGTTCAAAGCCGCCTCCTTGTTGCGGCGTACCTTCTCGGCGCGAAGTTCGTGGCGGGGCGTTGTCTGCGGGTTCAGGCGGGTCATCGTGGCGGCTCCGTGGTGAGTTGCATCGTTTTCGCAGGACCACGTTCGCTCTGGTGCGGAGGCTTATCAACTACATAAGCACATGATTTTGAATGATAATCGGAGCGCGTCATGGAGGGTCTGAGCGAGCGCCAGTATGCCGCCCGCGTCGGCCTCTCACGCGGAGCAATCCAGAAGGCCAAGACCACGGGACGACTGGTTCTGCATTCCGATGGCAGCATCGACGCGGAGGCCAGTGATGCTTTGCGCGCGCAGGCGACCGATCCGTCGAAGACTCGCAAGGCGCCGAAGCCGAAGCTCAAGCCAGTCTCCGAGGCCGCGGTCTCGGCCGTGGGCGAAACGCTCCGCGAACAAGGGATGTCCGCACCGCCCGTCGGCAGCGGCACCACGTTCCTGCAGGCCAAGACGGCCAACGAGGTGCTGAAGGCGCAGGAGCGCCGGCTCCGGCTGCAGAAGCTCAAGGGCGAGTTGATCGACCGGGCCCGCGCGCTGTCGCTCGTGTTTCGGTTGGCGCGGCAGGAACGTGATGTCTGGGTCAATTGGCCCGCGCGGGCGGCGGCGCTGATGGCGGCTGAGCTCTCGGCCTCATGCAGCGAAGCGGTAGGCCAAGAAATCGTGATCGAGCCCGCCGCGATGCAAAAGGTTCTGGAGAAACATGTCCGTGCCCAGCTCGACGATCTTGCCGAGGTCAAACCCGATCTCCGATAAGGATTTCGAGGGTGCGGCTGAAATCTTGCGCGCCTGGGGCGCGGGCCTCACGCCGGATCCGGATCTGACCGTGTCCGAATGGGCCGATCGGCACCGGATGCTGTCTGGCCGCGCATCGGCCGAACCGGGCCGGTATCGCACGGCGAGGACGCCCTACATGGGCGAGATCATGGATCGGCTGTCGCCCGGTGATCCGACCCAACGGATCGTTTTCATGAAGGCCGCTCAGGTCGGCGCGACCGAAGCGGGAAACAACTGGATCGGCTTCGCGATCCACCAGGCACCAGGGCCGATGCTCGCCGTCCAGCCCACGGTGGAATTGGCGAAACGGAACTCGCGGCAGCGGATCGATCCGCTGATTGACGAAAGCCCGGAGCTGCGGGAGCGGGTAAAGCCGGCACGCTCGCGCGACGCGGGCAATACCATGTTGTCCAAGGAATTCGCGGGCGGCATCCTGATCATGACCGGGGCAAATTCGGCGGTAGGTCTCCGCTCGACCCCGGCGCGGTACATCTTCCTCGACGAGGTCGATGCTTATCCGGCCTCGGCCGATGAGGAAGGCGATCCGGTGACGCTGGCGGAAGCGCGCTCGCTGACCTTCGCGCACCGGCGCAAGGTGTTCCTCGTCTCGACGCCGACGATCCGGGGGATGAGCCGGATCGAACGGGACTATGAGGCCAGCGATCAACGCCGGTTCTTCGTGCCGTGTCCGCATTGCGGTGCGATGCAGTGGCTGAAATTCGAACGGCTGCGCTGGGAAAGGGGCCAACCAGAAACAGCGGAATATCACTGCGAAGGCTGCGAGACTCCCATCGCCGAACACCACAAGACGGCGATGCTGGAAGCAGGCGAATGGCGGCCGACCGCTACGGCCGCCGATCCCAATACCGTCGGCTACCACCTCTCGGCGCTCTATTCGCCCATCGGCTGGCTGAGCTGGGAGCGGATCGTGCGGGCCTGGGACGCGGCTCAAGGGTCGGATGAGGCGATCAAGGCGTTTCGCAACACGATCCTCGGCGAGACCTGGGTCGAGACCGGCGAAGCGCCGGACTGGCAGAGGCTCTATGACCAGCGCGAACGCTGGAAACCGGGCAATGTCCCTGCGGGCGGGCTGTTCCTGACCGCCGGGGCCGATGTGCAGAAGGACCGGATCGAGGTCGATGTCTGGGCCTGGGGTCGAGGGCTCGAAAGCTGGCTCGTCGATCATATCGTTATCGAAGGCGGGCCCGACCGGCATGAGGCTTGGGGCGAACTCACGGAACTGCTCGGTCGCACTTGGCCGCATGAACGCGGCGCGCATCTGAAGATTGCGCGGCTTGCCATCGACACGGGCTACGAGGCCCCAGCGGTCTATGGCTGGTCGCGGGCTCAAGGGTTCGCACAGGTCGCACCCGTGAAGGGCGTGGAAGGATTCAACCGGGCCAGCCCGGTGTCAGGGCCGACTTATGTGGACGCGACCGAAGGTGGCAAACGTCTGCGGCGCGGCGCGCGGCTCTGGACCGTAGCGGTATCGACCTTCAAGGCCGAGACCTATCGCTTCCTGCGGCTGGAACGGCCGACCGAGGAAGACATGGCCGCCGGGGCGACGTTCTCACCGGGCACGGTGCACCTGCCGCATTGGGTCGAGAACGAATGGCTCAAGCAGTTCGTGGCCGAACAGCTGGTGACGGTGCGCACAAAGCGCGGCTTTGCTCGGCTGGAATGGCAGAAGCTGCGCGAACGCAACGAAGCGCTGGATTGCCGGGTCTATGCCCGTGCCGCTGCCTGGATCGCGGGTGCGGATCGCTGGACGGACGAAAAATGGCGCGACCTTGAGGATCAGCTCGGGGTCGCTGACGCCTCTGCGGATCCCGCGGGGCAGATCAACAGGCAAACGCAGGCGTCGCAAGGCAAACGCCAATCCGACTGGCTCGGACGGCGTGGGGGATGGTTCTGAAGATGACCGACTGGACGGAAACCGAGCTCTCGGCGCTGCGCCGGGCCTATGCCAGCGGTACGACCCGGGTCAGCTATGACGGCAAATCCGTCGATTACGGCTCGGCCGAGGATCTGCTCGCCCGGATCCGAACCATCGAGCGTGCCATTGCGGGGACGAACCGACCATTACCGGTCGCTAGTCTCGCCGGCTTCTCGCGTGGAGATCGCTGATGTCGGCGAACTGGTTTGATCATGCGATTGCTACCGTAGCTCCCCGTGTTGCGGCTCGCCGCGTTCTTGCAAGGCAGGCCTTCGAAACCCTGACCCGTGCCTATGACGGCGCCGCGGGCGGGCGGCGGACCGAAAGCTGGCGTGCGCCCGGATCCTCCGCCGATACTGAGGTTGGCGTGGCCGGGGCGCTCTTGCGCGACCGGATGCGAGACTTGGTGCGCAACAACCCGCATGCGGCCAAGGCCGTAGCAGTGCTGGTCAACAACATCATCGGCGCGGGAATCATGCCGCGCGCCGCCAGCGGCAATGACAAGCTGGATCGAAAGGTCGATGCGCTCTTCGCCCAGTGGTCGGACACGGCCGATGCTGACGGCCAGCTCGACTTCTATGGGCTGCAAACCCTGATCTGCCGCGAGATGGTCGAGGCGGGCGAGGTCCTGGTGCGCCGGCGTCTGCGCCGTGCGAGCGACGGTCTGCCCGTGCCGCTGCAAGTGCAGGTGCTTGAGGCCGACTTCCTCGACGCCACGAAATCTGGCGCCATTGGCACAGGTCGGCTCGTCCAAGGGATCGAGTTTGACCCGGTTGGCAAGCGCCGGGTCTACTGGCTTCATGCCGAGCATCCGGGCGATGCCTATGGCGCCTTGCAGAACGGTCTGCAGAGCCGCCCGGTCCCGGCGACGGAGATCGCACATGTCTATGAGAAGCAGCGCACGCAGGCGCGCGGCGTGCCTTGGGGCGCGCCTGTGATCCGCAGCTTGCGCGATCTGGATGACTATGAGGTGGCGGAACTCGTCCGAAAGAAAACCGAGGCCTGTGTCACTGCCATTGTCTTCGGCGATGATGAGGCCCAGCAGGGCATCGCGCCCTCCGTGGTCGATGCTGACGGGAACCGGGTCGAGCAGTTCGAGCCGGGGCTGATCGCATATGCGCGGGGTGGTAAGGACATTCGGTTCAACCAACCGTCGGCCACTGGCGGCTACGCCGAGTACAAGCGGGCGAGCCTGCACACGATCTCGGCCGGGTTCCGGGTGCCCTACGAGTTGCTGACCGGCGATCTTAGCCAGGTCAATTATTCCTCGATCCGCGCCGGGCTGGTGGAGTTCCGCCGGATGATCGACGCCGTGCAATGGCAATTGTTCATCCCGATGTTCTGCGCGCCCAGCTGGCGCTGGTTCACCGAGGCTGCGTGGGCAGCGGGCCAGATCCCGACGCCTGAGGTGCCCGTCGAATGGTCGCCGCCAAAGTTCGAGGCGGTCGATCCGCAGAAGGACGCGATGGCCAACCTCTTGTCGATCCGTTCCGGCACCATGACGCTCGCAGAGGTGATCGCCCAACAGGGCCGCAACCCGGATGCCGTGCTGGCGGAGATCGCGGCCACCAACGCGAAGCTCGATGACCTCGGGCTGGTGCTCGACAGTGACCCGCGCCGCGTCAGCAAGACCGGCAGCGCGCAAACCAGCGACCCGACAAACGAACCGGCCGACGACGAGCCCGCCGCCGACACGGACACCGACCCGGCGCAGGCCGACCAACAGGACTGACCAACATGGACACGATGATCGAAATCCCGGCCCTGCGCCGGATGGCGGAGCTTGCGCCGAACTCAGCCGACACCGACGCTCGCACCGTCGAGGTGATCTGGTCGTCGGGCGCTCGGGTTCGCCGCTCGACCCTGTTCGGGGAGCCCTATGACGAGGAACTGAGCCTCGATCCCGACCATGTGCGGCTGGATCGGCTGAATGCGGGCGCGCCGTTTCTGAAGGTGCACGAGGTCGACACGCTCGACGCGGTGATCGGCTCGGTCGTGCCAGGGTCCGCACGCATCGAAAACGGTCGCGGCGTCGCGCAGGTCCGCATCTCTGAGCGCGCCGATGTCGAGCCGATCTGGCGCGACATCCAGGCGGGCCACATCCGGGCGGTCTCCATCGGCTACCAGGTTCACCGCTTCGAGGTCTCCAAATCCGAGGCGGCCCGCGAGCTTTGGCGCGCGGTCGACTGGACGCCCTTCGAGGTGTCCGCCGTGCCCGTTGGCGCGGACCCCGCCGCGGGTTTTCGCGCACAATCCCCCCTTCACGACTGCGTCCTTCATCGCCGGGACGTCCCATCCACCCAAACAGGAGCTACTCCGATGACGGACAAATCCAATGATCCGGCGAGCGCCGCCGCAACCCAAGCGCAAAAGCCGACCGAGCCGGTCAAAACCGAGGACACCACAATGACCGAACCGAAACCGGCTGCGCCCGATCCAAAGGGTGCCACAGTCGAAACTCGAACCCAGCCCAAGCCCCAGAAATCCGATACTGCCGCCGCAGCCGACACCGAGACGGTCGCGACCCGCGCGCGCGAAACCGAGCGTGACCGCGTCTCCACTATTTATGATCTGGCTGGACGCTTGAATCTCGAGCGCAGCTTTGCCGAGGATCTGGTCAAACGCGGCACCGACGTCGATGAGGCCCGTCGCCTGATCATCGATCAAGTCGCCGCCAAATCCGAAGAAACGCGGACCTTCAGCCAAGTGTCGATCCCGCTGGGCGGCCGCGATGAACAGGTCACCCGCCGCGATGCCGTCGCGAACGCGTTGCTGCACCGCTACAGCCCGACGCTCTTCCAGCTGGAAGACGCCGCGCGCCAGTATCGTGGCATGACGCTCATGGAGCTGGCCCGCGAAAGCCTCGGCAACGCAGGCGTGAACACACGCGGCCTCTCGCGCGACGAGGTGGCGACGCGCGCGCTCCACTCGACCTCGGACTTCCCGGAGATCCTCTCCGCCGTCACCAACAAGACCCTCCGGCAGGCCTACGAGGCCTATCCCCGGACCTTCATGCTGTTCTGCCGCCAGGTGCTCGCCACCGATTTCAAGGCGATGCACCGCGTGCAGCTCGGCGAGGCACCGCAACTACTGGAAGTCAGCGAAAGCGGAGAGTTCAAGCGCGGCACGCTCGGCGAGAGCAAGGAGAGCTACAAGGTCAAGACCTATGGCCGGGTGGTCGCGATCACCCGCCAGACGCTGATCAACGACGATCTCGACGCCTTCACCCGTATCCCGGCGATGTATGGCAACTCCATCGCCCAGCTGGAGAGCGACGTGGTTTGGGGGATCATCACCGCCAACCCGGCGATGGCCGACGGCAACGCGCTGTTCCACACCACGCACAAGAACCTCGCGGGCACCGGGGCGGCGCTCGATGTCAGCAGCGTCGGTGCGGCCCGCGCCGCCATGGCCAAGCAGACCGGGCTCGACAAGAAGACGGTGCTGAACGTCCGCCCGGCCTTCCTGATCGTGCCCGCCTCATTGGAACTGAAGGCGGAGCAGCTGGTCGCGCAGAACCTCGTGCCCGCCGCGACGTCCAGCGTCGTGCCGCAGTCGATCCGGACGCTCGCGCCCATCAGCGAGCCGCGGCTTGACGCCGCCAGCGAAACCGCCTGGTATCTGGCCGCGAGCCCGAACCAGATCGACACCATCGAATACGCCTATCTTGAAGGCCAGCAGGGCGCCTACATCGAGACGCGCAACGGCTTCGACGTCGACGGGGTCGAGATCAAGTGCCGCCTCGACTTCGGCGCCAAGGCCATCGACTGGCGCGGTCTTTACAAGAACCCGGGCGCATAGGCCGGGCCATCCCAGACATCTCACCACTGACGGGCGGTCCAATCGGGCCGCCCGTTCCTGTTTGCAAAGGATCCTGCAATGAAGAACTACGTCCAGCCCGGCAACACCATCACCCTGACCGCGCCCTATGCCGTGACATCCGGCGACGGTCTGCTCGTTGGCTCCATCTTCGGCATCGCATCCGCGGACGCCACTCTAAACGATCCTGTCGAGGCAGCACTCGTCGGCGTCTTTGACCTCACCAAGGTCGGCTCGCAGGCCTGGGCAGTCGGCGCAAAGGTCTATTGGGACGACACCAACAAGCGCACCACGAGCGTGGCCACATCGAACACGTTGATCGGCGTCGCAACCGAAGCCGTGGCAGGCGGGGCCGGTGACACCATAGGACGGGTGCGCCTGAACGCGAGCTTCTGATGACAGCGTTTTCCGCCATCGTTAATGCGCTGTTCTCGGATCCCAACATCGGGCGGGAAGCGGTCTACATCGCTGATGGCAGAGCGCCAGTGCTGGTACGCGTCGTCTCGCGGCAGGCGGATTCGATCACCGACTTCGGCGATGCTCGGCTCTGGTCCGAGACCACTCGTATCGACCTGCGCGTGGCCGATGTCGCGAACCCGCGTCCCGGCGACCGCGTGGAAATCGACGGGGACGCCTTCCTCATACAAGGCGAGCCCGTTCGCGACCGCGAGCGGCTCGTCTGGACCGTGGACCTGCGCCCAGCATGAAGTTGAAACTCGACATCACGCCCGATCTCGTCGCCGCCATGGCAGCCGAGGTGAAGGCCGGCGAGAAAGCCGTCACCGCAGCGATGCGCGAGGCCGGGACCGGGTTGAAGTCTTCGTGGCGGACCCAGGTCACTGGCGCAGGTCTCGGGCGACGGCTCGCCAACTCGATCCGCAACCAGACCTTTCCGCGCTCCGGCGAAAGCCTTGATGCCGCCGCGCTGGTCTGGTCCAAAGCTCCGACCATTGTCGGGGCCCACGACACTGGTCCGCTGATCCGCTCGAAAGATGGGTTCTACCTCGCGATCCCGACCGAAGCTGCGGGTCGAGGCCTGCGCGGTCGCCGGATCACCCCGGGCGAATGGGAGCGGCGGCGCGGTCTGCGCCTGCGGTTCGTCTATCGCCGCCGAGGTCCGAGCCTGCTGGTGGCCGACCGCGCACGGATTAACAAACGTGGCCAGGCGGTGGCCTCGCGCTCAAAGACCGGCCGTAACCAAGTCACCGCACCAATCTTCCTGCTGGTCCCGCAGGTCAAGCTGCCTAAGCGGCTGAAGCTTGACAGGGATGCCGAACGGGCGCTCGACAGCGTCCCGGGGTTGATCGTGGCGAAATGGGTTGGTCAGCGATCCTAACCAAAAACCGAACTCGTCAACTCCGTGTATTTAGGTCGAGAAAAGTTAGCTTGCTCTACATGTTCGAAATGCGAAACGAAATGCTCGGCTTCCACACTATGAACGCGAATATGCGGCTTTAAAGAGGTAATAAACTCTGATCCAGCGCCAATAATTATTGGAATCATGTTTATAAAAACCCGATGGATTGGAACTCCGTCCTGATCAGCGAAACGTTCAAATCCATCTGCCTCGATGCGGTCTCTGACGAGGTTCCGAGCATTTGCGCGCAAGCGGCTTTGATCCCTTGGCATGTCGAGGAGCGCACAAAAGTCTCCCCAAGAAGCGTAGTGGTCGATGAACCCTGCGCCGTCTTCGCTGTCTCCAGCAGGAAAATCTACAAGGAGGTAGTCTTGGCGTTCGTTCTGCTGCGCATGGCGGTGCACACTGCGGATGCCGTGCGCTTTATTGTGATGCTTGGCATTTCTGTATGCAAGAACAGCGCAACAAAGAGGGTGTGCATAAAAATCAAAATCGACTTCCGGAGTTTCTTGAACTGCGTCGTACAAGCTGGCGAATGTGTCGAGCATGCTCTTACAGGCGAGCTCAACATTGCCGATCGCCTCGCTTGAATCGATGAGGAACAGTTCTTGGAATCTGTATTTCTGTTCAATGAAAACTCGCAGCGATTGCGCAAAATCTTCGAATCTGTCTGTGATCATCTGACTTCCCGGTGAAAAACCCACACAAGACTTAGTAGTTTTCCCGAGTTCCTTCCATCGCAGTTCGCAGCCTTTTTTGCCGGAGCTCATGGGGGCGTCGAGCCAACAATTTCTACTGTCGAGCCCAGAAAGACACCATGACTGTTCGCGAAACCATCCTCACCGCGCTGCACGCACGGCTTTCGGCGCTGCCTACCACAGCACTGCGTGGCGAGGTGCTTCCCGAGCGCGTGCCAGCCGAGGGGCTGTTGATCCTGCGCGACGGTGAGCCGGGAGAGCCCGAGGTGACGCTGTCGCCGCTGCGCTACCACTACCAGCACCGCGCAGAGATCGAGGCGGTCATTCAGGGCACCGCCCGTGACGCCGCCTTCGACGCGCTGACCGCCAGCATCGGCACGAACATCGCCGCCGACCGCACGTTGGGCGGCCTCTGCGACTGGATCGAAGCCGAAGCGCCGCGCCCGGTTGATCTGCCGGTCGAGGGCGCCGCGAGCCTGAAGGCCGCCGTGATCCCGGTGGTGCTGCACTATTCCACGGCTGATCCACTCAGCTGATCCCGATAACCCGAGGAGAAAACGATGGCACGAGCCCAAGGGGCGCGGGCGCAGATGGCGCTTGCGTTCGAGACGACCTATGGCACGCCGCCTGCGGGCGGTTTTACCAAAATGCCCTTCGCCAGCACCTCGCTGGGGGCGGAGCAGCCGCTGCTCAATTCGGAATTGCTGGGCTACGGCCGCGATCCGCTAGCGCCGATCAAGGATGCGGTGACAGCGGACGGCGATGTCGTTGTGCCGCTCGATGCCTCAGGCTTCGGGTTCTGGCTGAAGGCGGCTTTTGGTGATCCAACCACGACCGGTACCGGCCCCTGGACGCACGAGTTTCAGTCGGGTTCTTGGACACTGCCCAGCATGTCCATCGAGACAGGCATGCCCGAAGTGCCGCGCTATGCGATGTATTCCGGCTGCGTGCTCGACCAGATCACCTGGCAGATGCAGCGCTCGGGGCTCCTGACCGCCACCGCGCGGTTGGTAGCGCAGGGCGAGACGGTTGGAACTACGACCAGTGCAGGCACGCCTGCCGCTCTCGAATTGCAGCGCTTCGGCCACTTCAATGGGGCGATCACCCGCAATGGCTCCGCCCTCGGCAACGTCGTCTCGGCCGATATCACCTATGCCAACAACCTCGACCGGATCGAGACCATCCGGTCGGACGGCCGCATTGATGGGGCAGACCCCTCTATCGCCGCGCTGACCGGCTCCATCGAAGTCCGGTTTGCGGATCAAACGCTGGTGACGCAAGCGATCAATGGCGATCCCTGCGAGCTCGAGTTCGCCTATTTGCTGCCCTCTGGCGAGAGCTTCACCTTCACCGTCCACGCCGTCTACCTGCCGCGCCCACGCATCGAGATTTCCGGGCCGCAGGGCGTGCAGGCCACTTTCGACTGGCAGGCCGCTCGCGACAGCGTTGTCGGCCGGATGTGCACGGCCACCCTGATCAACGACATTGAGGTATACTGATGCTGACGCTCGATCTGACGAATGCACCGCGCTGGCATGACCTCGCCCCCGGCGTCCGCGTTCACCTGCGCCCGCTGACCACGGCGCTGATGGTGGCGACGCGCAGCGACCCGACCGTCGAGGCAATTCCGGAGAACGCATCGGACGAGGAACGCGCCGTCGCCTTCGGCAAGGCGCTCGCGCGACGGGCGGTGCTCGCCTGGGAGGGCATCGGCGATGCGGACGGCAAGCCCATCGACCCGAGCCCCGAGGCCATCGACGCGCTGCTCGATGTCTGGCCGATCTTTGAGGCCTTCCAGCTAACCTACGTCTCGAAGGGGCTGCTGCTGGAACAGGAAAAAAACGTCTCCGCGTCCTTGCCGAATGGTCCTTCGGCGGGGGCGAGCGATACTGCCAAGCCTGTGCGCAAGCCTGCCCGGACTGCCCGGCAAGGCTGAACCGGCCCCTTACGCATGAGGGTTGGCAGGTATGGGACCTTGTCGGACGTCTCGGCGGTCAGCTCCGTGTCCTGCCCGGCACCGTCGTCGGCTGGGACATGTCGGCGGCACTGGCGCTCGGTAACGCCCTCGGCGTGCCGCCGCTCGCCATGGCTGAACTGCTGCCGGTCATCGAAGCGGTGATGGTGGCCAAACTCAACGAACAGATGGAACGTCCCGATGGCTGAAAAGCGTGTGTCCGTCCGCCTCGCCGCGGTTGGCGGCCGACAGGTGCGCGCCGAACTGGAAGGTGTCGGCGAGGCCGGCGCGCGCGGCTTCGGCCGTCTCAGTGGCGAGATGGAGGCGGCCAACGCCCGGCTCGCAGGTTTCGCACGGCAGGTGCGAGTTGCGGCAGCTGCTGCCGTCGCAGCTTCCACGGCCGCGGGCGTCGCCATGGTGCGTTCCGGCCTGCAGGCGGTGGATACGCAGGCCAAGCTCGCCCAGTCGCTCGGGACCACCGTCGCCTCGATCCAGACGCTCGAGCGGGCGGGCGAGTTGGCGGGCGTGTCGATGTCCGGCATCGAGCAGGCGACGAAGGATCTGACGCGGCGGTTGAGCCAGGCCGCGGCGGGTGGCGGGCCTGCGGCGCAGGCGCTCGAGCGGCTGGGGCTTTCGGCCTCCGATCTGCTGGCCCTGTCGCTCGACGAACGCGTGGGGGCGATCAACGCGGCCATCGAGGACTTCGTGCCTGCCGCTGAACGCGCAGCAGTCGCGGGCCAGCTGTTCGGCGAGGAAGGTTCGATCGCCATGTCGCGGATCGACACGGCGACGCTGCGCCAGGCGACGGAGGACGTCCTCGCTTTCGGAGTCGTCGTCTCCGAGCAGGACGCTGAACAGATCGAGCGGACCAACGATGCGATCTCCCGGCTCTGGCTGATCTGGCGCGGGCTCTCGAACCAGCTGGCTGTCGCCGCAGCACCGGCGCTGGAGGCCGTCGCCAACGCCATGGCGGCCGTGGCAAGCCGCACGGGTCCGCTGGGCACCTCGATCCGCGGGCTCTTCGACAACATCGGCCGCCTGACCACCTACGCCGCCACCTTCGCGGCCTTTCTCGCGAGCCGCTGGGTGGCGGGAATGGCCGCTGCGGCGCTTTCGGTCCGTGGCCTTGCAACCGCGCTCGTCGTTTTGCGCGGCGCGCTGATCCGGACCGGTATCGGGGCGCTGATCGTCGGCGCTGGCGAACTCGTCTACCAGTTCACCCGGCTTGTGTCGGGAGCTGGCGGCTTTGGCGAGGCAATGTCGCTCCTAAAGGACCTTGCCGTCGAAGTCTGGGATCGGATCAAGATGGGGGCTGCGGCGGCGGGCGCTGCGGCCACGGCAATGTTCTTCGATCTGAAGGCGGATGCCGCTTCTGGCATGCAGAGCGCCATCGAGAGCGTTGTGGCTTTTGGAAATACAGCCACCAACACGTTTGAGGGCGCCTACGAGGCGATCAAGGCGATCTGGGGTCTGCTGCCCGCCGCCATCGGCGATCTGGCGTTCCAAGCGGCGAACAGCCTGGTCGATGGCGTCGAGGCGATGCTGAACGGCGTGGTCTCGCGCATCAACGGCTTCATCGGCGGCATCAACGCCGGACTCGAAGCACTCGGGTCGGAGCAGCGCATCTCGCTGGTGCCGGACCTCGACCTCGGCGAGATCGAGAACCGCTTCGAGGGTGCGGCGACGGCTGCGACCACCGCCGCGCAGACGGCGTTCGACCGCGCCTTCGAGGACAATCCGCTCACCGCGCCCGATCTCGGTCTGACCGAGGCGGCGAACCGCGCGCTCGAATCCGCGAACCTCTACCGTGACGTCGCGCGCGATCTGGCCGAGGGGGCACGTGCGCCTCTCGAAAGCTGGCAGGCGCTGCGCGATGCCGTGCGCGGCACCGACGGTGAGGCGGATCAGACAACCGTCCGGGGGACGGTTGTCCCGCCGAACGGTGCCGATGCGCTGACCGAGGCCACTGGTGCGGCCGAGAGGTTGGAGACGGCGCTCGGCGATGCCGGGCGCGCTGCAACAGATGCAGGCGCGGCGGCCGGGGCTACTGCCGCAGCTGCAGAGCCCGCGACCGAGGCGGCCGTCACTGGCTGGCAGGCGGTCACGGCGGCGCTCTCCGACTATGCCAGCAAGGCCCGCGACATCGGCGGCGATATCGGCCAGAGCCTCGTCGGCGCCTTCCAGTCGGCCGAGAACGCGGTGGGCCAGTTCGTGAAGACCGGCAAGCTGAACTTCCGCGATCTCGTCACCTCGCTGCTGGCCGATCTCGCCCAACTCGCGGCGCGGCGGTTCATCCTCGGGCCGATCGCAAACGCGCTCTCCGGCATGTTCTCCGGCGCGGGCGGCGTAGCGGGGGGAAACGCCCCACTGGGGCCTTTCCTGGCCCCGCTACTCGCCAACGTCCTGCATGCGGGCGGGATGGTCGGATCGGCCGGACCGTCGCGGATGGTCCCGGCCATGGCTTTCGCTGCCGCCCCGCGAATGCATTCAGGCGGCATGGCGGGGCTGCGCCATGACGAGGTGCCCGCGATCCTGCAACGCGGCGAGCGGGTGCTCTCGCGTCGCGAGGCGCAGAGCTACGGCGCGGGCGGCGGGGTCAACGTCACGATCATGGCCCGCGACGCCGAGAGCTTCCGTCAATCGCGGACGCAGGTTGCGGCCGACATCGCCCGCGCCGTGTCGCTCGGGCGGAGGGGAATGTGATGGCGTTCCACGAGGTCCGGTTTCCCGACAACATCAGCCGCGGCGCGCGGGGCGGGCCGGAGCGGCGCACGCAGATCGTCGAGCTCGCCTCGGGCGACGAAGAGAGGAACGCCAGTTGGGCCAACTCGCGCCGCCGTTACGATGTCGCTTACGGCATCCGCCGCGCCGACGATCTGGCGGCGGTGGTCGCGTTCTTCGAGGCACGGAACGGGCGGCTGCACGGTTTCCGCTTCAAGGACTGGGGCGACCACAAGTCCTGCCTGCCTTCGGGTACGCCGTCGCCCACCGATCAGGCGATCGGCACCGGCGATGGCGCGACGACCGCCTTCCAGCTGGTGAAGCGCTACGCCTCGGGCGCGCAATCCTGGACGCGCGGCATCGCGAAGCCGGTGACGGGCACCGTGCGCATCGCGCTCGGCGGGGTCGAGCAGCCCTCCGGCTGGTCGGTCGACACCGCCACTGGCGTCGTCACCTTCGGTACTGCGCCAGGCTCCGGCGTCGCCATCACCGCGGGCTTCGAATTCGACGTGCCCGTCCGCTTCGACACAGATGCGCTCGACGTGACGCTCGACCTCGAGCGGCTCGGCTCGATCACCTCCATTCCGTTGCTGGAACTGCGCCGATGAAGAACTTGGATCCTGCCCTGCAATCCCATCTCGACGAGGGCACGACGACGCTCGCCTGGTGCTGGCGGATCGCGCGTGCCGACGGCGTGAGTTTCGGCTTCACCGACCACGACCGGACGCTCAGCTTCGACGGGACCGACTTCGAGCCCGAGAGCGGGCTCACGGCCTCCGAGGTGCGCTCGGGCTCCGACCTTTCGGTCGATGCGCAGGATGCCGAGGGCGTGCTGACCTCGGACCGGATCACCGAGACCGACATCCTCGACGGCCGCTGGGACAATGCCGAGGTCGAGGTCTGGCGGGCGAACTGGGCAGACACGAGCCAGCGCGTGCTGATGCGGCGGGGCGCCATCGGCCAGATCCGGCGCGGGCGCTTGGCTTTCGTCGCCGAGGTGCGCTCGCTCGCCCATGTGCTGGGCCAGACAATCGGGCGGACGTTCCAGGCGACCTGCGACGCCGCCCTCGGCGATGCGCGCTGCGGCGTCGATCTCGAGGATCCGGCCTTCAAGGGGACGGGCGCCGTCATCGATCCCCTGCGCGACCGGGCCTTCACCGCCTCAGGCCTTGGCGGGTTCGCCTCCGGATGGTTCACCTTCGGCACGCTGGACTGGACCAGCGGCGCGAACGCGGGACGGCGCACCGAAGTGCTGGGCCATGACGTCACGGATGGCATCGCCGTGCTGACCCTGCTTGAGGCGCCGGTGCGGTCCATCGCCGAAAGCGATGCCTTCACCATTCGCGCTGGCTGCGACAAGCGGATGGAGACCTGCGGCGCGAAGTTCGCCAACACCGCCAACTTCCGGGGCTTCCCGCACATCCCCGGCCAAGATGCGGTGCTGCGCTACGCCACCAAGGATGGCGGGCATGAGGGGTCCGTGCTGTGACCAACGTTGTTTCCGCTGGAAACGACGGGCGGCAGTGCATCGCATCGCGATGCACGAGAGCCACCGCCGATCCCGAGCGCGTCATCGCCATCGCACGCTCCTGGCTCGGCACGCCGTATCATGATCAAGCCAGTCTGCGGGGCGTCGGCTGCGACTGCCTCGGGTTGGCGCGGGGCGTCTGGCGTGAAGTCGTCGGCCCCGAGCCGTTCCCGATCCCGCCCTACAGCCGGGACTGGGGCGAGACGGGCCCGCGCGAAGTCCTGGCGGACGGCGCGCGCCGCATGATGCCGGAGATCAAGCCGTGCGACGCCGGTCCCGGTGCGCTGGTCCTCTTTCGCATGATACCGCGCGCCATTGCCAAGCATGTCGGGATCCTCACCGGACCCGACAGCTTCCTCCACGCCTACGAGCGGCTCGGCGTGATCGAGGAACCGCTGACCCCATCCTGGCGGCGGCGCATCGCCTTCGCCTTTCTGTTCCCGCAACGCTGAGACCCGAACATGGCCACCCTCGTCCTCGGTGCTGCAGGCGCCGCCATTGGCGGTTCGATCGGCGGCGCGATCCTCGGCGTCAGCGCCGCCACCATCGGCGGCTTCATCGGCTCCAGCATAGGCTCGGTCGTCGACGGCTGGATCATCTCGTCGCTGGCGCCGACGCAGCGCATCGAGGGCGCGCGTCTCGACACGCTGCGCGTCACTTCGGCCACCGAGGGCGCGGTCATCCCGCGGCTCTACGGTCGGATGCGGATGGGCGGCAACATCATCTGGGCGACGGATTTTCGCGAGGAGACGAAGACCACCACGCAGGGCGGCGGCAAGGGCGGCGGGGGCGGCAAGGTCAAGACCACCGAGTATCTCTACTATGCGAGCTTCGCCGTCGCGCTCTGCGAGGGGCCAATCACGGGGATCGGCCGCATCTGGGCCGACGGCAAACCGATGGACCTTTCCGGCGTCACCTGGCGCTGGTATCCCGGCGACGAAGCGCAGACCGCCGATCCGTTCACCGCGGCCAGGATGGGCGCGGCCAGCACGCCCGCCTATCGCGGCACGGCCTATGTGGTCTTCGAGGAGCTGGCGCTTTCCACCTTTGGCAACCGCCTGCCGCAACTCTCTTTCGAGGTGTTCCGCCCGCTCGCCGATCCCGACACCGCCGAGGGACTGACCCGCGCCGTCACCATGATCCCGGCCTCCGGCGAATTCACCTACGCGACGCAGGCGATCCGCAAGACCGACGGCGGCGCGACGGTGCCCGAGAACCTGAACGCGCTGGCAGACTCCACCGACATGGTGGAGGCGCTCGACCGGCTGCAGGCGATGGCCCCGGCGGTCGAGAGCGTCAGCCTCGTCGTCGCCTGGTTCGGCGACGATCTGCGTGCGGGCTCCTGCAAGGTGCGGCCGGGCGTCGAGGTCTCGGCCAAATCCACCACGCCCGCCAGCTGGTCGGTGAACGGCGTCAGCCGCGCCAGCGCCTTCCTCGTCAGCCGCGATGATCAGGATCGTCCCGTCTATGGCGGTACGCCCTCCGATTTCGCGGTGGTGCAGGCGATCCAGGAGATGAAGGCCCGCGGGCTGCGGGTCACTTTCTACCCGTTTATCCTGATGGACGTGCCGCCCGGCAACACGCTGCCGAACCCCTATTCCGACAACGCCGCCGAGACAGGGCAGCCCGCGTTCCCCTGGCGGGGACGGATCACCTGTTCGCCTGCGGCGGGATTTGCAGGATCGGTCGACAAGACCGCCACGGCCGCAAGCCAGGTCGCGGCGCTGTTCGGTGCGGCCACGCCCGCCAGCTTCAGTATCTCGGGCGAGAGCGTCAGCTGGACCGGCACGCCCGGCGACTGGGGCCTGCGCCGCATGGTGCTGCACTATGCCTATCTCTGCGCGGCGGCGGGCGGGGTCGACGCCTTCCTGATCGGCACCGAGATGCCGGGGCTGACGACCATCCGCTCGGGCGCGGCCACCTATCCGGCGGTGCAGGCGTATCGGGACCTGCTCGCCGATGTCCGTTCGATCCTCGGGTCCGGCACGAAAATCAGCTACGCGGCGGACTGGTCGGAGTACTTCGGTCACCAGCCGGGCGACGGCAGCGGCGACGTGTTCTTTCACCTCGACCCGCTCTGGGCGGACGGGAACGTCGATTTCATCGGGATCGACAACTACATGCCGATCTCCGACTGGCGCGACGGTTTCGAGCATCTCGACGCGGCCGAGGGCTGGCCCGCGATCTACGACCGGGCCTATTTGCAGGGGAATATCGCGGGCGGCGAAGGCTTCGACTGGTTCTACGCGAGCGCCGCCGATCGCTCCGCTCAGGTCCGCACTCCGATCACGGATGGCGCGGCGGCCAAGCCCTGGGTCTTCCGCTACAAGGATCTGCGCGCCTGGTGGTCGAACCCGCACTATGACCGCCCGGGCGGGGTGGAGAGCGGGACGCCGACAGCGTGGACGCCGCAATCCAAGCCGGTCTGGTTCACCGAGCTCGGCTGTCCCGCCATCGACCGGGGCACCAACCAGCCAAACGTCTTCTTCGACCCCAAGTCCACGGAGAGCTTCACGCCGCATTTCTCGCGGGGCTGGCGCGATGACGCGATCCAGCGCGCCTATCTCGAGGCGACCTATCTCTGGTGGGGCGAGGCGGCGAACAACCCGCTGTCCTCGGTCTACGGCGGCCGCATGGTGCATGTGCCGGAATGCGCCGCCTGGACATGGGACGCGCGGCCCTATCCCTTCTTCCCCGCACTGACCGACGTCTGGACGGACGGGGCGAACTGGCGACTGGGGCACTGGCTGACGGGGCGGCTGGGTGCCGTGTCGCTGGCGGCGCTGGTCCGGCATCTCTGCCTGCGCGCCGGGCTGCCCGAGGCGAGGATCGACGTCACCGGGCTTTGGGGCGCGGTCGAGGGCTACGCCATCACGGCGCTCGAAAGCCCGCGCGCCTCGATCACCACGCTGTCGCGCCACTTCGGCTTCGACGCCGTCGAGACCGAGGGGGTGATCCACTTCGTCATGCGCGGCCGGGCCTCCGTCGCCACTCTCGGGCCCGACGATCTGGTGGCGGCCCGCGAGGGCGACGTGCTGGAGCTGACGCGCGGCCAGGAGACCGAACTGCCGCAGGCGCTGAAGTGGCAGGTCGCCCGCGCCGACGAGGATTACGACGCGGCCCTCGTCGAGGCGCGGCGTATCACCGTGGACACGACGCGGATCGCCTCCGAGTCCTTCCCCATGGCGGTACCGCCGGAGGAGGCCGAGCGCCGCTGCCGCCGCGCGCTGATGGAGGCGTGGGTGGGGCGCGAGACGGCGGTGTTCCGTCTGCCGCCATCGCGGCTCGCGCTCGATCCGGCCGACGCGATCCGGCTCGCGCATGACGGGCGGCTGGTCGATCTGCGGCTCGTCTCCATCGCCGACGCCGAGGCGCGCGGCATCGAGGCGGTCCGCCAAGACCGCGCGACCTACGACCTGCCGCCCGGCGATCCTCGCGCGGCGTCGCTGACGCGTGCCGTCGTGTTCGGCGCGCCGGATGCCGTGCTGATGGACCTGCCGCAGCTGACCGAGGACCAGCCCGCGCATCGGCCGCTCGTCGCAGCGCACGCCATTCCCTGGCCGGGCGAGATGGCGGTGTTCCGCAGCCCCTCCACGGATGGCTTCGAGCTGCTGACCACGTTCGGCAGCCGCGCCCGGATCGGCACACTGGTCTCGGACTTCTTTGCGGGACCGACGTCGCGCTTCGACCTCGGGAACGCGCTGGTGGTCGACTTGCTGACCGGCACTCTGGAGAGCGTCACCGACCTGACGCTGTTCGGCGGGGCCAACGCGCTGGCCATCGAGAGCGCGCCCGGCGTCTGGGAGATCGTTCAGGCGGGCGCAGCGGAACTGCTGGCGCCGGGTCGGTATCGTCTGACCCGGCTCCTGCGTGGCCAACGCGGCACCGAGGGCGCCATGGGCAATCCTGCGCCCGCTGGCGCACGGGTGGTGGTGCTCGACGACAGCCTTGCATCGCTGCCGATCGCCGAGGCCGATCTCGGGATTCCATGGAACTGGCGCATCGGCCCCGCAAGCCGCCCGGTCAGCGACGAGACCTATGTGGCGCAGACCTTCGCGCCCGAGGGTGTCGGTCTCCGACCATTCTCCGTCGCCCATATCGAGCAGCCGTGGCGCACGCCGCGAACGTCCGGCGATCTGACCATCCGGTGGACGCGCCGGTCCCGCGCCCTCTCGGCCGACAGCTGGGGTGGGCTGGAGGTGCCGCTCGGCGAGGAACTGGAGACCTACGAGGTTGAGATCCTCGACGGCGCGACGGTGAAGCGGGCGCTGAGCACCGCCACCACCAGCGCGCTCTACACCGCGGCCGCCCAGACCGCCGACTGGGGCGCGCCGCTCGCCCCCGGCGACACGCTCGACATCCGTATCTCTCAACTCTCCGCCCTCGTCGGGCGGGGCGCGCCCAAGACCGTCACGCTCTTGTTCTGAAGGCCATCCCATGTCCGATGCCACGACCCATCTCCTGCTGCCCTACATCCTGGCGGCGCAGGCCCAGAAGCATGTCACCCACAACGAGGCACTGCGGATCCTCGACGGGCTCGTCCAGCTCTCTGTTATCGATCGGGACCTGGCAGCACCCCCTGCGAGCCCCGCCGACGGCGACCGCTACATCGTCGGCTCGGGCGCGACGGGCGGCTGGGCGGGCTGGGACCTGAACGTCGCGCTCTGGACCGACGGGGCGTGGCTGCGTCTGCCGCCACGGACCGGCTGGCGGGCGTGGATCGAGGACGAGAGCCTGCTGCTGGTGTACGACGGCGTAGCCTGGATCGGAACGACGCCTGCGGCGCTGCAGAACATGGCGCTCCTCGGGCTCGGCACCACGGCGGATGCGTCGAACCCGTTCTCGGCCAAGCTCAACGCCGCGCTCTGGACGGCGAAGACCATCGCAGAAGGCGGGACCGGCGATCTCTTATACACCATGAACAAGGAGTCCGCAGGCGACGACCTCGGCCTGACGCTGCAGACCAACTTCGTGACCAAGGCGCTTGTGGGCCTCTTCGGCTCCGACCGGTTCCGCCTCGCGGTCTCCGCCGACGGCAGCACCTTCTTCGACGGGCTGAGCGTCGACAACGCCACCGGCATCGTCGACCAGCCCCGGCTGCCGCGGTTCAAGGCATACACGAACTACGACAACTATGTCGGCGTCGGGACCTGGACGAAGATCGGCCTCAACAACACCGACACCAACGATCAGGGAGCCTTCGACGCCGCGAACAACCACTTCGTCGCCCCGGTCGACGGCACCTACCTCTTCGGCGCGACGCTGCTCTACAAGATCAACGCCAGCGCCACGGCCCGAATGCGCGGGCGGCTCGTGCTGAACGGTACGACCGAAATCCGCGGCTCCCTTGGCGAAATCTCCGCCACCCACGTCTCGCTCGCCACCGCGATCTGGCTGCAGACCATGGTGCCGCTCACCGCGGGCGATACCGTCGAGCTGCAGGGGTATTTCCGGGTCGCGGACGGCTACTTCGCAGCTGACCACACGTCCTTCTGGGGCTGCAAGGTCGGCTGAGCGGCGGAAGGAGGATCCTATGAACCCACCCCGATCCGAGGACTTCGTGCGCATGCCCGACGCCGAGTTCGAGGCGATCCTGACGCGGGCGGCCGAGGAAGGCGCGAAGCGTGCGCTGGCCGATGTCGGTCTCGACGGCGACGAGGCCGCGCTCGACATCCGCGATCTGCGATCGCTGGTGGACTGCATCCGCTTGGTGCGCCGCACCGCCATGCAGACCGCCGTCCGCATGATCACCACCGGCGTCATGCTGGCGCTGCTCGCGGGCATCGCCATCAAGCTCAAGATCTTCGGTGGCAGCCCGTAGCTGCCCATCGCGACAATTCACGCACCAACCCGCACCCGCCCTCGAGGCGGGTTTTTCGTTTCTGGAGGACACGATGACCACGACCTTTTACGACCATTGGCGCGATGTGCCGGAGAGCGCATGGCGCTGGCCGAATTTCAGCCCGGCAGAGATCGCGTGCCGGGGCACTGGCAAGCTGCTGATCAACGAGCCCGCGCTCGACAAGCTGCAGGCGCTGCGCGACCGGCTGAGCAAGCCGCTGATCGTGCGCTCGGCCTATCGCAGTCCCGAGCACAACCGCGCCGTAGGCGGTGCGACCCGCTCCAAGCACCTCGACGGCGCCGCCTTCGACATCGCCATGGCGAACCACGACCCGGTGGCGTTCGAGACCGCGGCGCGCGAGGTCGGATTCCTCGGCTTCGGCTTCTATCCGCGCTCGGGCTTCATCCATGTCGACCTGGGGCCCGCGCGGCAGTGGGGCGAGCGGTTCCCGGTCCGGGAGACCTCATTCGCAGCCGAGACGCCGCCCGCGCGCGAAGTGCTGGCCGACAGCCGCACCATGAAGGGAGGCGGTGCTGCCGGAATGGCGACGATGGGTGCGGCGGGTGTCGAGGTCGCGCAGAGCGTCCTGGCTGAGACCCAGTCCGCGATCCTGCCGCTGGTCCCGTATCTCGACACGTTGCGCTGGGTGTTTATCGCCATCGCGCTCGGTGGGATCGCGGTTACGATCTACGCACGGCTCGACGATTGGAAACGGGGACGGCGATGATTGGCGCGCTCCTCACCGGGATCGCCGCGATCCCGTGGATGCGGGCGGCGCTACGCTACGGCGCCACCGTGCTTGCCGTGCTCCTGTTCCTGCTCTCACTCCGGCGGTCCGGTGAACGGACGGGCCGTGTCGTTGAACATCTCGAAATCACGGAGAAGACCAATGCAATCCAACGCCGGATGCTGGAGGCGGCGGCTCGTCGTCCTCGCGGTCGCGACGAGCTGGTTGACCGGCTGCGCAACGGCGGGTTTTGAAGCGAACGGCTTGGCAGCATGTCCGCCCGTGGTGGAGTACAGCACCGAGTTCCAGACGCGGGCGGCCAAGGAACTGGCCGTGCTGCCGGAGGGATCGGCCGCCGTTGAGATGATGGGTGACTATGCGGTGATGCGGGAGCAGGCGCGGGCGTGTATCGAAGGTGGCTGATTCCGAAGTGGCAGATCCCGGCCCCCTCATGAGCCTTCGAGCGTTTCTAGAACCGGGCAGTCCGGCACATCTTCTCCCGAACATCGAGCCGCCGTAGCCGAAAGCACTTTCTCTATCCGCCTGAGGTCTGCGATCTTCGCCCGCACGTCCGCAAGGTGGCGCTCCGTCCGCTCGTTGACCTCGGCGCAGGTCGGCGCGGTACCGTCTTCGAGCCCCAGCAGCCCGTGAATGTCCTCCATAGAGAAACCGAGTTCGCGGGCGCGCAGGATGAATCGCAGGCGCGTGGCGTGCACGGCGGAATAGATCCGGTAGCCCGCGTCGGTCCGGGGCGGATCGGGCAGAAGGCCAGTCTTCTCGTAATAGCGGATCGTCTCGATGTTGCTGCCGGTCGCCCGCGCCAGATCTCCGCGGGTGAAGCCGCTCTCGCTCTCGTGATCTGACATGCGAATTTCCTCTTGAGCCTGTAGCTACTACAGACCTTACACCCATCGTCAGCCACAGACGAGAGGTGCGCGACATGGTGCTGACAATTGACAGAACGGATAGCGCCGGCGCGGATCGACCGGCCCGGAAGGGTTGGCTGGCGGCAGTCGGGGTGCTGGGCGCCTTTCTCGCCTCTGCCTGCTGTGTCGGGCCGCTGGTTCTGCTGGCCCTTGGCATCTCGGGCGCGTGGATTGGTAATCTGACGGCGCTGGAGCCTTACAAGCCGGTCTTTGCCGTGATCGCGCTCGGCTTCATCGCGGCCGGCTTCCGGCAGGTGTATGTCCGCAAGCCGACCGTCTGTGAGCCCGGTTCCTACTGCGCAAGGCCAGCCTCGGCGCGGATCACCAAGACCGCGCTTTGGGCTTCCCTCATCCTCGTTGTCGCCGCGCTCACCATCGACTGGTGGGCCCCGCTTCTCTACTGACGCTGAAAGGACACCCTCATGAAGATCCTTGCGCTTGCCCTGTTCGGCCTGGCCGCCACAGTGCCGATCACGGCCATTCCAGCCGCCGCGCAGACCATCGCCGCCGAGCAGACCGTCACCTTCGCGGTCGACAACATGACCTGCGCGCTCTGCCCGATCACGGTGAAGCGCGCGATGGAGGGCGTCGAGGGCGTGCGCGCCGTCGAGATCGATTTCGAAGCCCGCGCCGCCACGGTGGTCTTCGACACCGCCGCGACCAGCGCCGACGCCATCGCGACCGCCTCGGCCAACGCGGGCTACCCGGCGCGCGTCTCGGGCTGAAAGGATGACCGAGCAGAGCGACCGCAAGCTGATCGCGACAGGGATCGTCGGCACCGTCATCGCGGCGCTCTGCTGCTTCACGCCAGTGCTGATCGTGCTTCTCGGCGCCGTGGGCCTGTCAGCCTGGCTTGGCTGGCTCGACTATGTGCTGCTGCCCGCGCTCGCCTTCTTCGTCGCGCTGACGGTCTACGCCGTCTGGCGGCGGCAGCGGCGACAGACCATGCGAACGGATGGATGACTTGATGAAAGACGATTGCTGCGCGCCCAGGGGAGATTTCGACCTTGTCGTGATCGGCGCCGGATCGGCCGGATTCTCGGCCGCGATCACTGCTGCCGAAGGGGGCAAGCGCGTCGCGCTCGTCGGGCACGGCACCATCGGCGGCACCTGCGTGAACGTGGGCTGCGTGCCTTCCAAGACGATGATCCGGGCTGCTGAGGCGGTGCACGGCGTGCAGGCGGCGCATCGCTTTCCAGGCCTTCGAGGATCGGCCGAGGTGGCCGACTGGGCGGCGCTGGTTTCGGCCAAGGACGATCTCGTCTCGACTCTCAGGCAGAAGAAATATGCCGACCTGCTACCGGATTACGAGGGCGTCACCTATATCGACGAGGGTCGGGCGCGGCTCGTCCCTGGCGGCGTAGAGGTCGGCGGGCGCAAGATCGCAGCACCCAAGGTCATCGTCGCCACCGGCGGACGGCCTGCCGTGCCGAACATCTCCGGCCTCCCGGATGTCCCAACGCTCGACAGCAGGTCGCTTCTGGAGCTGGAGCAGTTGCCCGAGAGCCTGATCTTCCTCGGCGGCGGCTACATCGGCGTGGAGCTGGCGCAGATGATGGCGCGGATGGGCACGCGGGTCACCATCGTATGCCGCTCGCGCCTGTTGCCGCGCACCGAGCCGGAGGTGTCCCGGGCGCTGACGGAGACGCTGCGCGCCGAGGGCGTCGCGGTGCTCGACGGCGCGACCTACGACGCCGCGCGGCGCGACGGGGACTGTGCGGTTCTAACGGTGACGGTGGACGGCGCCGCACGGGATCTGTCGGCCGACCATCTGGTCCTGACCGTGGGACGCACGCCCCAGACCGAGGGTCTGAGCCTCGCCGAGATGGGCGTCGAGACTGACGCGCGCGGGGCGATCAAGATCGGCAACGACATGGTCACGACACGCCCCGGCGTCTATGCGGCCGGCGACGTGACCGACCGCGATCAGTTCGTCTACATGGCCGCCTACGGCGCCAAGCTGGCCGCTAGGAACGCCGTGTTGGGCGGCACGGAGCGCTACGACAACGCCGCCATGCCCTGGGTGGCCTTCAGCGATCCGCAGGTCGCGGGCGTCGGCTTGACCGAGGCGCAAGCCCGCGATGCGGGCCATGAGGTCAAGACCAGCGTGCTTTCCCTCGACAACGTCCCCCGCGCGCTGGCCGCGCGCGACACGCGAGGGCTGATCAAGCTGGTTGCGGATGCTGGAACCGACCGGTTGATCGGCGGCGTCATCATGGCGCCCGAGGGGGCCGACAGCATTCAGACGCTCGTCATGGCGCTGAAAGCCGGGATGACGACCAAGGCGCTCGGCGAGACCATTTTTCCCTACCTCACCACGGTCGAGGGCCTGAAGCTCGCCGCCCAGACCTTTGATCGGGACGTGGCGAAACTCTCCTGTTGTGCGGGATGAGCAGGCGCCGGCAGACACTCTCTAAGTATTGGAAGCGATCATGAGCAAGAAATACGATCTGGCGATCATTGGAATGGGTACCGCGGCGATGGTTGCCGCGATGCGGGTGAAGACTGCAGGTTGGAGCGTCGCGGTGACCGCCTGGACGGGTCAGGTTCCGGCGGACAGCTTCACTCGAGATTGGTGATCTTGCCGACCAGCTCGGTCAGTGACTCCCCCTCGACATCCGGCGTGCTCATCACCGAGAGGAAGGGCGCGCCACCCCGGGTGACGTAACCGGTCATCAGGCCGCTCTGGCCGGCGCCCTGAATGTCCCATGGATGGGCGGCGACAAGCATCACTTCGGCTGGCTGCAGCTGAAGCTTTTCCGCACAGGATTGATACACTGCAGCGTGCGGCTTCCAGTGCCCGATCTCATCGATAGAGATCACGTGCTCCACGAGGTCCCGTACGCCCGCCCGTTCCAGCAACGCGTTTGTAACTTTCACGCTGCCGTTGGTCAGTGTCGCTATGCGGATTCCTGCCTCGCGCAGTGCCGCCATCGCTGGCGCCACGTCGTCGTGGGGAACGAGCTCGGTGAAGCCGTCGAGGACGTGGTCGACGGCCTGCCGATCGACCTTGCCCAATTCCTTCTCGAGCAGGAGCGACAGGTTCGCTGAAGCGATATTCCGGAAGGGCTTGTACTCGCCAGAGATCTCCAGCGCGAACGCATCGCGCAGGAATGACGCGAACCAGGTCTCCAGATGATGACCGTCGAGCCCCGCCGACGCCAGACGGGGTCTGAGCGAGTCGAGCGAGAAGAGGGTTTCGACGACGTCGAAAGCCACGGCCTTCACCGGCGGCATGCCGCCGAACGACTGGATTTCGTCCTTGTTCATCGGGTTACATCCGTTCCTTGTTGGCTCAGGCGCCGGGGCCGCAGTCAATGCTGCGCGGCGGATTTTCAGTGCGACGACCCAGATTCACGCTCAGGTCGCGTAGGGCCGTGCGTAGGCCCTCCTCGATCACCGGGTGGTAGAAGGGCATCTGCAGCGCCGTCTCTACATCCATGCCGGTCTGCACCGCCCACGCCAGCAGATGCGCCAAATGCTCGCCCCGCGGCGCGATCATCTCCGCGCCGAGCAGACGGCCCGTGGCGCGTTCGCCATAGACGCGCAGCAGACCGTGGTTCTGGCGCAGCACCCGGGCGCGGCCCTGATCAGCGAAATCAACCGCTCCAGTTGCGAAGTCGCATGACCTTTCGGAAAGCTCGGCGAAGGATGCGCCCACCGTGGCGATGTTGGGGTCGGTGAACACGATGCCCAGCGACGTGCGGCGGCGATGGGTCTGCACCTGCGGAAAGCGCCCGGCGTTGTCGCCCGCAATGCGGCCGTCGTCAGCGGCCTCGTGCAGCAGCGGGATGCGGGCGGCGACATCGCCCGCAAAGAAGATGTGGCCACCTTCCGCCTGCATCGTCAGCGGATCGACTTGGGGGGCGCCGCGCTCATCCAGCGTCAGACCCGACGCGGCAAGGTTCAGCCCGTCAAGCGCCGGCGCCCGACCGGTCGCGGCCAGAAGCCAATCGAATCGCTCTTCGCGCGTGGCGTCTCCTTCGCGGAACCTTACCGCCACCGTGTCGCCCTCGCGGGTGATCCCCTGCACGTCGGCGTCCGGGTCGAACGGCAGATCGGTGCCGATCGCAGCGGCGGCGGCATCGCGCACCGCCGGGTCGGACAGGGGTCCGACCCCGCCGCCCTTGCCGAAAAGCCGCACACGCACGCCCAGCCGGCAGAGCGCCTGCGCCAGCTCCAGCCCGAGGACCCCGCCGCCAAAGACCGCCACCGCGCCGGGCAGAACGGTCCAGTCGAATACGTCGTCATTTACGATCAGCCGGTCGCCGACGGCGTCGAATACGTCTGGCCGGATCGGGGCCGAGCCGGTGGCGACGACGATGCGCGCGGCGCGCACGGCCTCTCCGGTGTCGAGCCGCAGGGTGTGCGGATCCGCGAACCGCGCACAGCCCTTCAAGCGGTGGGACGGATTGAACCCTTCGACCGTCTCGATCACGAAACCGACGAAGCGGTCGCGCTCGCGGCGCACCCGGTCCATGACTTCGGCACCGTCGATACGCGGCGCGGCGTGCACGCCGAACCCTGCGGCCTCGCGCACCGCCTCCGCCGCCTCGGCCGCGGCGATCAGCAGCTTCGAGGGCATGCAGCCGACCCGCGCGCAGGTGGTGCCGTAGGGCCCGCCCTCGATCAGAACGATCCGGTCGGTATGCGTACGCGCCGCGCGATAAGCCCCCATGCCGGCCGTGCCCGCGCCGATGATGGCAACATCAACCTCGCGCATGGCTCTGTTCATCCGCCAGCCGTGACTGACTACCATGCTTTGGCAGAGTAGCGCGTTCCCGGTATATGCGGGCGGCACCAATGATGACGCATCTTTTGTCAGCGAGCTTCATGGTGATGTCGTCCTTTCGATAGTCACGGATTGGAAATGCGCCGGGAAGCGGTAACCCGCCCGGCGCGTCAGTTACGGGCATCATTGACGCTTCAGGCCGCCAGACGACCACAAATCGGATAATCGTTGTCGCGGATGAACTTCAGCCCCTTGGCGAGGCCGGCGAGATCCGGTCTTGCGAACGGCGCGTTCGAGATGTCCACGACCTGTAACAGTCCCTCGGCGTTGATCACGAACACGCCCGGTTCGGCGAAAGGACGGTCGGTCTCTTTCTCCGAGCGCGGCTCCGAGACATAGAGGCCGAGCGTCCGCATCTGATCGACGGTCAGGTCATGGCCGACCGGGAATGACACGCCGATCTCATCGGTGAAGCTGCGGGCGCGATCTTCCGGATCGCCGGATACCGCGACGACGCCGACCCCGGCCCTGGCGAAGTCGGGCACCGTGCGCTCGAGTTCCGCAAGGTAGGTCTTGCAGATCGGGCAGTGCTTGCCGCGATAAACCACCACCATCTGCCAGTCGTGATCGCCCGTCGGAGCCCCGAAGCGCAATTCACCGCCGCCAAGCTGCGGCACTGTGATTTCGGGAAGGCGCTCGCCGGATTTGGGTTTGTCTGTCATTTTCGTTTCCTCTTTCGTGTTGAAGTTGAGCAACGCAGCTTTCCGTTACCCTTCTTGCAGCACTTCAACTGCCTCTCGGGTCGTCAAGACCTTGCTGGCGATGAAGTTGAAGTTGACGACGGCGGCCTGGTACCCGTCACCGAGATCCGGATCGATGGCGGCTGCGGTGGCGTCCGAGACGACGAACACTTCGAATCCCTGTTCGACCAGATCGCGCATGTGCGACTCGACGCACAGGTTCGCCGACATCCCGGCCAGAACGACCTTACCGATCCCATGTTTGCGCAGCTGCAGCGTCAGGTCGTTGTTCTGGGGCCCGTAGACCTTGTGAGGACTGACCACGATAACGTTGCTGTCGGTCAGCAGCGGCTTAAGCCGCTCCAGCCAGTCAGCCCCGGATCCGTCGAACCCGGACAGGTCCAGCGGACCACTGCGGGCAAACATCCCGATCTCGTGCATCTTGTTTTCGAGCGTGCCGCCGAACTGCCACTCCTTGTCGGCCGGATAGTAGTAGTGCGGAGACACGAACGTGCGGTAGCCAGCGTCTCGCGCGGCGGTCAACAAGGTCTCGAGGTTGGCAATCGTGTCATTCTTGCGAACGCTGTCGCCGACTAGCCCCCAAGCGGCACCGTCTTCGCTGAGGAAATCGTTCTGGGGATCGGTCACGACCAATGCGGTGGTTTTGTTGTCGATGTTCATCTTTTGCATCCTATGGGTTCAGGCAGGGGGCCGAGTTTGCGGGTCCGTCGCAATTTCTGGGGTCGTCTTGGATCCAAGGTAATTCTCCAAGGGCGTTGTGCGCATTTGCGGCGCTTTCCCAGAGTTCTGGCTTGGGCTTCCGAGTTCTCTACCGGGTCATGCATGCGGTTGCGCCGCGCCTCGTTCGCTGCGGGCAAGCGCGAGATACGCCCATGCGAGGACGGCGCCGAAGGCGACATGGCTGATGATCGAGATCCAGTTTCGCGCCATCGCGAACCACGGAAACAGGATCGCGGCCACCGGATAGAAGTTGACGAGATAAACCAGCAGACCGAAGCCCGCGCCGAGCGCGACCGCCGCCCAAGCGCTGAGGCTCCAAAGCGACAGGGCCCAAGCGAACAAGACAGCGAGCAGTATGGACAGAATGACATGCACGACCATGGCCACCATCATGATCATTGCATCGAAGGTTGCCGGTGGTGGCAGAACGCCATCTCCCATGACCATTGCCGCCATCATTCGAGGAGGGCCCCAGGGGCTACCTCCTGTAACGGCCACCAAAATCATCTCCATCATCATGAAGACGACGCCAGCGATCAGACCCGCCCAGATTGCTGCTTTCGCGTCCAAGCGATCGGGTGAAGTAGTCGGATAAGCCCTTGCCATTTTCCGCCTCCTTTTCTTTGCGTGACGAGGCTACGGGGCCAAACGGCCCCGCAGCTTTTTGTCCGGTCAGGACTTCTCGAAAAGGACCTCGTCGGAGTTGGTGAGGTCCTCCTGGGGCACGTCGAAGGTGAAGCCCTGGATATACTCCGGGTTCTCCGGTTCGCCGCCGCCCATCACCGCCTGCATCGTGTCGGCGTAGAACGTGCGGGCTTCCTCGATGCTGCGCTCGCCCGTCAGAATGTCGTGGGCGAGGTTGAGAGCCAGAAAGTTGGCCGCCTCCTTGTCGCAGCGTGCCGCCATGGTGGCCGCCGTCCGCTCGACGATGACGCTGCCATCGTACTCGGCGAGGTCGTCGAACATGTCGACGGCCACGTCGTAGTCGATCGTCTGTTCAAGCACGTCCGGATGCGGCGTCGGGAAGTCGTGCTGGATGGCTTCCTTGTAGATGACCGTCCGCTTCCAAGGACCGTTGTCGTTCCAGACTAGCATTGTATCGGTCGTGCCGTCGGGCTGGCCGTATTTCTCGACCATGTCCTGGGCCGCGGCCTGCGAGGCTTCGTGCCAATCGCTGAGGTCCGGAAGCTGGGCGTCTTGAGCGGCCACGGCGCCAGCCATGGCCAGACCGGCGGCAGTGGATGTAAGAAACGCGATTGCCTTATGCATGTGAGTTCTCCTTCAGTTGACGTCGGCAGCATTGGCCGGGTGGCTCCCGAACCGCCGTGCCGGATCGTATTGCACTCTCCAATCCAACCGGATGCAGGCGACAACGTTCCCGAAAGGTGACCTAGGAGAGCCAACGGTGCCCTCACGTCCCAAAAATGTGCCTGATCGTCCTGCCGGCACTCAGGGTTGGAGAGGTGGTCCGCGCCGTCTGGCCCGGAAGCTCCTGGGGTCCACACCGAATTCCGCCTGGAAAGCTCGGGAGAAATACGTCCGGCTCTCGTAACCGACGCTTTGCGCCACCATCGCGATCGGCAGCTCGGTCCGCTCCAGAAGTTCGGCGGCATTGTGCAGGCGTATTCGCTTGAGGAGATCGATCGGGCTCGTGCCGAAAGTGGAGTGGAACCGTGCGGCGAAAACCGAGCGGCTCATGCCGGAGGCTTGTGCCAGCTCGTCAAGAGTAAAGTTGCGTGCGGGTTCCTCGAGCAAGGCCAGCACAGGCTTGGCGAGCCGTGGGTCCATGGAGCCCAGGAGCCAACTCGAGCGCATCGGATCGGGCACAACCCGCCGCACGAGCAAGACCAGGCATTGCTTGAGAAGCGCTTCGGTCAGAATACGAGATCCCAGCCGCGGGTCCACCAGTTCCTCGAGGAGCGCCTCAAACGCCCTCCTCAAGGCGTCCTCGGGCGGGAGAACCATCGATATCGGTCGATCAATCAAGTCGAACATGCCGATCGTGTTGCCGTAACTCGCCTCCAGCGTGCCGCAGATGAGGATCGCCTCCGGTGGCTCACCCGAACCGGTGGAGATCCGGAGCATGTGGTTTATCATGGCCACGTGTTGTTCGGAGCGACGCGAGTCCAAGTCCGTTGCGCTTGCACTGATTGTATGGGCGGATCCGCGCGGAAGCACAATGAAGCTGTGCGGCTCGAAGACGATCGCCTCGCTGCCCTCGACCTGCAGAACGCCCGATCCCTTGAGGACGTAGTGGATCAGAGGGTGCGGAAGCCCCGGAAGAGCAAGGGTAGAGTTCGGGCCAGCTTCGCAAACGGCCATTGGATGCACCGCAACCTGCAACGTGCTTAGAAGCCGCTCGAGCGCATCGGGAGCCCGTTCCTCCTGCCTCGATGCCTCGGCGGGGCTCGTCTCGAGATCGTATTTGGGAAGGCTGTCCAGCAGCCGCTGAAGAAGGCTTTTCATGATCATGAGGTCGCGTTGCGGTCGGATGATAGCTCGTTGCGAGATGGAGGACGATAGGGCAAAGCCGTATTTCGAGTAAGCGTCCGGCGAGGACGCGTGGAGTCGGAGCTTCAGTTGAGGCAGCACTTCTTGAACTTCTTGCCGACCCGCAAGGCCAAAAGTCGTTGCGGCCAATTGGCTTGCTTGGCTGACGCAATGTTGGATAATGCCTCGCTGGTTGTATCGTACCGAAGCGAAAGACGCAGGGGCTGGTCTGTTTCGCCGCTACATCCCGCATCCCCGATGGATGCGGAAACTTCTCGGAAGGAGACCGCTGCATTCCTGAAACTGAACATGGAGATGCCCGATGGATCTTAGTGAAAAACAATACACCCTGTGCGAGGAGAACAAGACCGACTTCTCCGACCTGCGCGCCGTGTTCTTCAACTGCACGCTGAAGCATCCCGACCAGGCGTCCCACACGTCGCTGTTGATGGGCAGCTCGGCCGAAATCATGCGCAAGAGCGGTGTCGCCGTGGAAGAGATCCGCATGACCGCCCACAACGTCGCCTTCGGTGTGCAGCCAGACATGCGCGAGCATGGCTGGGATCACGACGATTGGCCCGCTCTGTGGAGCAAGGTAAAAGCGGCGGACATTCTCGTAATCGGCACGCCGATCTGGCTGGGCGAACAATCGTCGGTCTGCCGGCTCCTGATCGAGCGCCTCTATGCCATGTCCGGGATGCTGAACGACAAGGGCCAGTCCATCTTCTACGGCAAGACCGGCGGCGTCGTGGTCACCGGCAACGAGGACGGGATCAAGCATGTGGCGATGAACGTGCTCTATTCCCTGTCGCATCTGGGCTACGCGATCCCGCCGCAGGCCGATTGCGGCTGGATCGGCGAGGCAGGGCCCGGCCCGAGCTACGGCGACGACGGCGCGGGGTTCGACAACGAGTTCACGCAGCGCAACACCACAATCATGACCTGGAACCTGATGCACATGGCGCGGATGCTGGAGGATGCCGGGGGGATTCCCAGCCACGGCAACGACCGCAGGGCCTGGTCGGCCGGCTGCCGCTTCGACTTCGAGAACCCCGAGCACCGGAGCTGAGGTCGAAGGCGATCCCCGAGATCCACCTCCGGCAGGCGCGACCTCTGTGTACTCCAGAAGCAAATCCCACTAGAGCTCCTCGACGAAAAGCACAATGAAATCAATCGGTAGATGTTGGAGAAGGTTCGACGTCAGGCCCATCCCCTCCGCCACTTGCCCTCGCAAAAGCGCTCTCCCGACCCGGCTGCAGCCGGATTTTTTCGTTGTTTTCGAGGGTTATGCGGGAGGGGGTCAGCACCGGCTCCTGCGAGGAGAGGCCGGAAAGCGGTCTCTCAGAGCCTGTATTCTCTGGACCTGATGACTGCGCCATTCTGGTGAATGGCTTGTAAGCTGGACACCTCCGGAAACCTCTGGTTGATCGGCGGATAACGTGATTCACTTCCCGCGCAACGGGGAGGCGGCCATGTCGAGGCAAGCAGGCTTCTGGAGCATTGATGACCGGCTGGCGGCGA
>NZ_JBMERR010000020.1:0-93569 GCF_048820915.1 Cribrihabitans pelagius
TTTGGGAAGAAGGGTTTCAGACGGGCCATCTGCTCGTCGCTCAGCCAGAAAAGGTCAGACATGTTCACCGCTCGTTTTGAGCACCGTGAATCACGCGGCCAAACGGAAATCAATGGGTCCTGAGCCTTAGGCCCGCTCCTGTTCCAATTCGAGCCCCTGTTCCAGCAACTCCCGGGTGGCGCGCTCGACGCCTTCCGTCAGCATGTCGAACATGTCGTCGATCTGCGGTTCGGTGATCACCAGCGGCGGCGAGAAGATCGCCATGTTGCCGTAGGGGCGGACCATCAGGCCCAGTTCCTGGCAGCGGGCGTCGATCACCGCGCCGATGGTGGCGTCGATCCCGGCGCTGGCCTGGCCATCACGGGTCAGCGAGCATTCGATGCAGCCCACCAGCCCCATGCCGCGCACATCAACGATCAGCGGCAGATCCAGCATCTGGTGCAGGCGTTTCTGGAAATACGGGGTCACCTGGCGGACGTGCTCCAAGATGCCGTCGCGCTCGAAGATCTCGATGTTCTTGAGGCCCGCGGCGGCGCAGACCGGATGGCCGGAATAAGTGTAGCCGCTGGTGAAATAAACGTCCTTGGAGACATCGCCCTCGATGTCCTTGAACAGCCGGTCGGAGAAGACCGCGGCCCCCATCGGCGCATAGCCCGAGGTCAGCCCCTTGGCGCAGGTGATGATGTCGGGGGTGATGCCGAACAGCTCTTCGGAGGCGAACCAGTGGCCCAAGCGGCCAAAGCCGGTGACGACCTCGTCGGAGATATACAGCACGTCGTGCTTGCGGCAGACCTCCAGGCAGCGCTGGTGGTAGCCCGCGGGCGGCACGATTACGCCGCCGGAGCCAAGCACCGGTTCAGCGATGACGGCGGCGGTACTGTCCGCGCCCAGTTCAAGGATGGCGTTTTCCAAGTCCGCGACTTTTTCATCAAGGAAGGCTTCGATGCTCATGCCTTGGGGGCGGCGGAAGGCGTTCACGTCCGGCAGGATATGAGGAATGTCCTGATCCGTATCGAACCACTGGCGCTCGCTCGGCTTGCCGCTGAGCGAGGCGGTCAGATAGGTGCCGCCGTGATAGGCGTGCGCCCGGGTGATGACCCGCTTCTTGGCCGGCTTTCCCAGCAGGTTGTTGCGGAAGTGGACAAAGCGGATGGCGGTGTCCACCGCGGTGGAGCCGCCGGTGGTGAAAAAGACCCGGTTGAGGTCGCCCGGCGCACGTTCGGCAATCGCGTGGGCAAATTCGGCGCTGACTGAAGTGGCCTCGCTGAAGGGGGAGCAATAGGCCATCTTGCGGGCCTGGTCCGCCATCGCCTCGGCAATTTCGGCGTTGCCGTAACCAAGCTGCATGCACCACATGCCGCCGGGGCCGTCGATTACCTTGTTGCCGTGCTCGTCGTAAACATAAATGCCTTCGGCATACTCGCTGAACGTCCTGCCGGCCTTTCCGGGTCCTTGGACTTCCAGCCCCTCCCACGGGTGGAAATAGTTCTCCTTGTCCCAGGTTTTGAAGTTTTCGAAGTCGTTCGCAAATTTGGCCATCTCGCCCTCTGTCCAGGATTGTTGATTAATGAATGAACGTTCATACATTGAGGCGTAGGTGAACGACCGTTCATTGTCGATGGAAATTTGTTGCAATCACGGGCAAGGTGCTGGAAAGGCAGCGGGCCGGTCGGGAGAACAAGGGGCAGGCAGATGGCAAGTGCCGAAGATACAAAGAAAAAGCGGAAAGTGGACAAGGGGTTGCACCGGGAAGTCCTGCTCGAAGCCACCGCCAGCGTGATCCTCCGGCATGGTGTCAGCGGCGCAACAATCAGCCGCATCCAGGAGGAATCCGGGCTGTCCCGCGGCATGATCAACCTGCACTTCCAGTCGAAAGACAATCTGATTCGAGAACTCGCGAGACACATGACGCGGGAATACAATTCAGCCTGGCAGAGTTTCACCAGCCAGGTTTCAGAAGGGGTAAGCACACCGGAAGATGCCGCTGCCCGCCTGCAGGCGCTGTTCGAAACGGATTTCTCCGAAGCGGTCCTGAACAAGCGCAGCGCACGATTGACCTTTGCCTTCCGCGCCGAACCTGATCTGCAGGTGCTTGGGTCCGGATACATCGAAACCCGTGGAACTGACCTGCATGACCATGTGCGCAGCTGCTGCAGGGTGCTTTGTGCAGCATGCGGAACACAGGGCGATCCCGAGAAGGTAGCTATGGCGATCATGTCGTTGCTGGAAGGGTTGTGGACCGATTTCCACGCCCATCCCGACGAGTTCAGCAGGGCAGGCGCGGTGGAAATCTGCCGGACCACCGCCCGCGCCTTCTTCCCCGGCTATTTCTGACCGGCAAAGGGGGGCGGCAGACCGCTTCCTTGGTACGGCGGGCAGCAACGAAGTTCCGGGCGCTCAAAGGTCAGATAGTTCAAAGGTCAGAAAACTGTGTCCAGTCCCAGTTCCCGCAACCGAATACCGCCACGGCCGCACCTCCCGCACAGCGCCGGTCTCCTCCGGCGCCCGTTTGCGCGGCATGCCAAGCCTCTTCCCGATGTGTCGGCGCCCTAATCATCCCGGGTGCGCACTGGCGCGGATCCGGCTGCAGTGCGCCGGCCGGTATTGCGGCCGCGCGGCGGAGACGAGCCTCGGGCCTCTTCCTGCAGCCAGGCCACCAGGGCGCTCACTTCCGGACGGAAGCGGTTGCGTTCCGCGGGCAGCACCAGGTAGTGCCCCTGGCGCGCGGGCAGGGTGCAGCCGCTCGCCTGGACCAGATCTCCGCGTTCCAGATAGGGCCGGGCAAAGACCTCAGCCACAAGCGCCGTGCCAAGACCGCGGCTGGCCAGCTCCAGCGCGATCAGTGATTGATCCATCTTGTAGGCGGGTTCCGGCACCGGGCAGTCCGGCCCGTGCAGGGCAAAGAAGTGCCGCCAGGTGTCGACCACGCCGGCCAGTTCGATCAGCGGCCCCCGGGCCAGGTCTTGCGGGTCGCCGCTGCCGCGCAAGGCCGGGGCGCAAACGGCGATCACCTTGTGTGTCATCAGCGGCAGCACTTCGCCGTCCGGCCAGTTGCCGTCGCCGTAGCGGATGTCGACGTCGATTTGCTCTCCCTCGGCCAGTTCCGCCCAGGAGGCCGAAAGCACGCGCAGGCGGCTTGCGGGGCTTGCGGCTTTGAACCGCTCCAGCCGCGGCACCAGCCACAAAAAGTTCAGTGAGCTGACGCAGCGCAGGGTAATCTCCGCCTCCGCCCCCCGGCCGAACAGGTTTGAGGTGGTGGCGTCGAGATCGGCAAAGGCCTTGGCCACCACTGGGCGGTAGGCCTGCCCCAGCTGCGTCAGCACCAGCGTCTTGCGCTCGCGCCGGAACAGCTTGTGGCCGAGCTGGGCCTCCAGTCCGCGGACCTGGTAGCTGACGGCCGAGGGCGTGAGGCCGAGCTCCTCTGCGGCGAGAGTGAACGTGCCCAGACGGGCGCTGGCGTCAAAAGCGCGCAGCCACATCAGAGGGGGTAATTCCTTGTACATGCAGGCAGAATAGATCATCTGCAAAAATTTTTAAGGTAACGGCGATTTTTTTTTCGTTTGGGATTTGCGCTGCGGCTTTGTAACGATCCAGCGGCAACACAGGCATCGGGCAGGGCACAGTGGCGGACTACGATTTCATCATCATCGGCGCGGGATCCGCGGGCTGCGTGCTGGCTGAGCGGCTGAGCGCTTCGGGGCGCCACAAGGTACTGGTGCTGGAGGCGGGCGGGCGCGGCTGGTCGCCGTGGATCGCGCTGCCGCTCGGCTATGGCAAGACATTTTTCGATCCCTCGGTGAACTGGAAGTACGAAACCGAGCCGGAAGAGGCGCTCGCCGGGCGCAGCGGCTATTGGCCGCGCGGCAAAGTGGTGGGCGGTTCGGGGGCGATCAATGCCTTGGTCTATGCCCGCGGCCTGCCGCACGATTTCGACGACTGGGCCGCGGCGGGCGCCACCGGCTGGGGCTGGGACCCCGTGCGCGGGACCTATGAGGCGATGGAGACCCGGATCAGCGCCAGTGGCGAACGCCAGGGCAGCGGGCCGCTGCATGTGCAGGATGTCTCCAACCAGATCCACCCGGCCACCCGGCATTTCTTTGCCGCCGCGGACCAGCTGGGCCTGCCGCGGACCGATGACCTCAACGGCAGCACAGGCGAGGGCGCGGCGGTCTACCGGATCAACACCAGCGGCGGGCGGCGGATGCACTCGGCGCGGGCGTATCTCGCGCCGGCGCTGAAGCGGTCGAATGTGACCCTGATGACCGGCGCGCTGGTGGAGCGGATCGTGTGCGAGGGCCGCCGGGCCACGGCCGTGCAGCTGCGCCGCCGGGGCCGCACGCTGACCCTGCGGGCAGGGCGCGAGATCATCTTGTCGGCCGGGGCGGTGACGTCGCCGCGGCTGTTGCAGCTATCGGGCATCGGCCCGGCAGAACTGCTGAAATCGCACGGCATCACCCCGCTGCTGGACGCACCGCATGTGGGTGGCAACCTGCAGGACCACTTGGGGATAAACTATTACTTCCGCGCCACCGAGCCAACGCTGAACAACGCGCTGCGGCCGCTCCTGGGCAAGGTGCGGGCGGCCCTGCAATACGGGTTTACACGGCGCGGGCCGCTGGCGCTGTCGGTGAACCAGTGCGGCGGCTATTTCCGCTCGGCGCCGGAGCTGGGGCGTCCGGACCAGCAGCTCTATTTCAACCCGGTCACCTACACCACGTCGCCCGATGGCAAACGCACGGTGGTGCAGCCCGATCCTTTCCCGGGGTTCATCATCGGTTTTCAGCCGGCCCGCCCCACCAGCCGCGGCCGCATCGACATCAGCGCCGCTGATCCGGCGGCACCACCGCGCATCCGGCCGAACTCGCTGGCAACCGAAGAGGACCGGGCGCAGGTTGTGGCGGGCGGCCGGCTGTGCCAGCGGCTGATCACCACCAAGGCCCTGGACGGGCTGGTGGCGTCGGCGATGGACCCGGACCTGCGCCGCATGGACAACGACGAGATCCTCGCAGATTTCCGCGCGCGCTGCGGCACCGTCTTCCACCCCTCAGGCACCTGCCGGATGGGCGCGGAGGCCGCGGCTTCTGTGGTCTGCCCGCGGCTGAAAGTGCATGGGATCGAGGGCATCCGGGTCGCCGATGCCTCGGTCTTTCCAAACATCACTTCGGGTAACACCAACGCCCCGACCATGATGCTGGCGCACCGCGCCGCAGAACTCATTCTGGAGGATGCATGAGCGCGCCTTATTCCATGTCCGGCGCGGTGCCGGTCCCGCACGACCGCGGCCAGGACGACACCGGTCCGCGCATCCGCCGGATCGAGACTTTCTGCACCCCGCTGATCGGCTTCGTGCGGGTCACGGCAGAGGACGGCTCCACCGGCTGGGGGCAGGTTTCGACCTACAACAGCGACCTCACCTGCGAGATCCTGCACCGCCAGGTGGCGCCCTGGGCGCTGGGACGCGGCATGGATGCTCTGGAGGAGGTGATCGCCGAGGTGCCGCTGCGCGAGCACAAGTTCCCCGGCACCTACCTGCGCCGCGCCATGGCCGGGCTCGACACTGCCGTCTGGGACTGGCGCGGCAAGGCGGCGGAAAAGCCGGTGGCCGAGTTGCTGGGCGGCTCGGCGGGGCCGGTGCGGGCCTATGCGTCCTCAATGCGGCGCGACCTCACCCCGGAGGACGAGGCCGCCCGGATGCTGCGCCTGCGCGACGCGCAGGGGTTTGATGCATTCAAGGTGCGCGTCGGCGCCGAATGCGGCCAGGACCGCGACGAGTGGGAGGGCCGCACCGAGGCGATCATTCCCGCGATCCGCAAGGCGATGGGACCGGACGCCGCGCTGCTCGCCGATGGCAACTCCGGCTTCAGCCCGGCCCGCGCCGTCGAGGTCGGGCGGAAACTGGAGGCCAATGACTATGAGCATTTCGAGGAACCGTGCCCTTACTGGGAGCTCGAGCAGACCACGGAAGTGACCCGGGCGCTCGATATCGACGTGGCGGGCGGCGAGCAGGACTGGGACCTGCAGCAATGGAAGCGGATAATCGCGATGCGCGCGGTCAGCATCATCCAGCCCGATATCTTGTACCTGGGCGGCATGGCGCGCAGCATGGACGTGGCTCGGATGGGCCATGCCGCGGGCCTCCCTTGCACACCGCACTGCGCCAACCTCTCGCTGGTGACGCTCTTCACCATGCACCTGTTGCGCGCGGTGCCGAACCCGGGCCGCTATCTGGAATTCTCGATCGAGGGCGACGACTACTACCCCTGGCAGCGCGGGCTGTTCGTGAACGACCCCTACACCATCTCCGGCGGCCAGGCGGTTGTGACCGAGGCCCCCGGCTGGGGCGTCGAAATCAATCCCGAATGGCTCGCCAAATCCACCTACAAATGCAGCGGGGACGCCTGATGACCGCCGACCACCTGATTTCCACCTATTTCGATACCGGCACCCTGCCGGACCTGCCGCGCGACCACTTCATCGGCGGGCAATTCGTGGCGTCTGATGACGGCAACCGGATGCAGAGCTTCGATCCCGGTACCGGCACAGCCTTCGCCGAATTTGCCGCGGGCACCGCCGCGGACGTGGACCGCGCCGTGGCCAGCGCCGCCGAGGGCTTCGAGGTCTGGTGCAGCACGCCGCCCGCCCGCCGCTGCGCGATCCTGAACGAGGTCGCCCGCCTGATGCGCGCCGAGGCGGAGCGGCTCGCGGTGGTGGAAAGCCTCGACAGCGGCAAGACGCTGGCGGAAGCGCAGGGCGACGTCGCGGGTTCGGCGCGGTTGTTCGAATATTACGCAGGTGCTGCCGACAAGCTGGACGGGCGCAGCGTTAACCTCGGCAACGGCAACGCCGCCTTCACCCTGCGCGAGCCGGTGGGGGTGACCGCCCATATCGTGCCGTGGAACTACCCGACCTCGACTCTGGCGCGCGGCATTGCACCGGCACTTGCGGCAGGCTGCTCGGCGGTGGTGAAACCGGCGGAGACCACGCCCTTCACCGCGCTCCTGATCGCCGAGCTGCTGGTCCGCGCGGGCGTGCCTGCGGGGGTGGTGAACGTGGTGACCGGCACAGGCATCGAGGCCGGCGCGCCGCTGGTTGCCGACAACCGTGTGCGGCATGTGACCTTCACCGGCTCGGTCGCAACCGGCGTCGGCGTGATGCAGGCGGTGGCACCGAACGTGACCGGCCTGACGCTGGAGCTGGGCGGCAAGTCGCCCCTCATCGCCTTTGCCGACGCCGATGCGGAAACCGTGGCGGAAGGCGCGCTCTGGGCGATCTTTTCCAACGCCGGGCAGATATGCTCGGCCGGCTCGCGGCTGGTGATCCACCGCGATCTGCACGCCGAAGTGCTGGAGCGGCTGGCGGCGAAGGCGCAGGCCCTGCGTTTCGGGCATGGTCTGCGCAACCCGGACATGGGTGCCGTGAACTCCGAGCGGCACCTGGCGCAGATTGCAGCCCACTTGGAGCGCGCCCGCGCCCGCGGCGTTGAGATCGTGACCGGCGGCAAAGCGGCCACGGACCCGGAGACCGGCAAGGGCTGGTTCTTTGAGCCGACCATCCTCGACAACCTCGCTGCCAGTGACGAGGCCGTGACACAGGAGATCTTCGGCCCCGTCCTCGCCGTGCAGGCCTTTGACACGGAGGAGGAAGCGCTGGCGCTTGCCAATGGTACCGACTTCGCGTTGGCGGCCGGGATCTACACCCGCGACATGTCCACCGCTCTGCGCATGGCGCAGCGGGTGGACGCCGGGCAGGTCACCGTCAACGACTACTGGGCGGGCGGTATCGAGCTGCCCTTTGGCGGCAACCGCAAGTCCGGCTTTGGCCGCGAGAAGGGGCTGGAAGGGCTCGACGCCTACACCCGCGCCAAGGCCATCACCCTGGCTGTATAGAGGCTGCGGCTTGGTGGTCCCCTTGCGGAGATCCACATAAGGGCGGCTGTGAACCGCTAGCCAGCGCTATGGAGAACGCCAGCGCCCGCGTCAGCCGGCAGGTGGGCTGGCGCTGGGCCGTCTCCGGAGAGTGCCAGCGCGGAACAAGGCCGAGAGGCCGCCGCGCATCGCCGGCACGCCCCCACGCGGCGGCGATTTGGCTGCCGCTGGGCGGTTCCTCGAGAGGGCCTACGGACCTGGCAGACATAAACTGCCAGTTGCGACGGTTCGGATCGCCTCCGCGCGCGCCGGAGATGCGCGGCTTGCCGCAAAACGAAACCGGCCGCGGCCCCTTTGCCGGCCCGCGGGATACGCAGGCTGGCAGAGGGCGCGCGGCCGGAAACCGGGCCTTCAGAAGGCCTTAGAAATGCGCCGAGCGGGTTCCCTCGGGCTTTTCCACCGGCGGGGCGAACTTGGTCAGGTCGATGCCCTCGACGGCGGATTTGTATTCCTCCGTGCTGGGCGTCCGGCCCAGGATCGCGGAGAGCACCACCACCGGGGTCGAGGCGAGCAGCGATTCACCCTTCTTCTCGGCCGAGTCTTCCACCACGCGGCCCTGGAACAGGCGCGTCGAGGTGGCCAGAACCGTGTCGCCCTTGGCGGCCTTCTCCTGGTTGCCCATGCAGAGGTTGCAGCCCGGGCGCTCGAGATAAAGGATGTTCTCGTACTCGGTGCGCGCGCTGCTCTTGGGGAACAGATCGTCGAACTCAAAGCCCGAGTACTTCTGCAGGATTTCCCAGTCGCCCTCGGCCTTCAGCTCGTCGATGATGTTGTAGGTCGGCGCGGCGACCACCAGCGGCGCCTTGAACTCCACCTTGCCGTTGGCATTCTCCAGATTGCGCAGCATCTGGGCGACGATCTTCATGTCGCCCTTGTGCACCATGCAGGAGCCGACAAAGCCCAGGTCCACCTTCTTGTCCGCACCGTAGTAGGACACGGGGCGGATGGTGTCGTGGGTGTAACGGCGCGAGGGATCGGCGTTGTTCACGTCCGGGTCGGCGATCATCGGTTCGACGATCTGGTCAAGGTCGACCACCACCTCGGCAAAGTACTTCGCGTTGGCATCGGGCTTCAGCGCGGGCTTCTCGCCCGATTTGATCTCCGCGATGCGCTTGTCGGCCTTCGCGATCAGCCCGGCCAGCGTGCCGGCGGTGTTGTCCATGCCCTTGCCGATCATCACCTGGATACGCGACTTGGCCAGCTCCAGCGAGCCCACCAGCGTCTCGTCGTTGGAGATGCAGATGGAGGCCTTGGCCTTCATCTCGGCAGTCCAGTCGGTGAAGGTGAAGGCCTGGTCGGCCAGGAGGGTGCCGATGTGGACCTCGATCACGCGGCCCTGGAACACGTTGTCGCCGTGCTGCTGCAGCATCTGCGCCTGGGTGGCGTGCACCACGTCGCGGAAGTCCATGTGCGGGGCCATCTGGCCCTTGAAGGTCACCTTGACCGAGTCCGGGACCGGCATGGTGGCCTCACCCGTCGCCAGCGCCAGCGCCACGGTGCCGGAATCGGCGCCAAAGGCCACGCCCTTCGACATGCGCGTATGAGAGTCGCCGCCGATGGTGATGTCCCAGTCGTCCACGGTGATGTCGTTGAGCACCTTGTGGATCACGTCTGTCATCGAGTGATAAACGCCCTTCGGGTCGCGCGCAGTGATCAGGCCGAAGTCGTTCATGAACTGCATCAGGCGCGGGATGTTGGCCTGCGCCTTCTTGTCCCAGACCGAGGCGGTGTGGCAGCCGGACTGATAGGCGCCGTCCACGGTTGGGGAGATGACGGTGGCCGCCATCGCTTCCAGCTCCTGCGCCGTCATCAGGCCGGTGGTGTCCTGGCTGCCCACGATGTTGACCTTCACCCGCACGTCCGAGCCCGCGTGCAGCGGCTTGCTGCTGGTCACGCCAACTGCGTTCTTGTTGAAGATCTTCTCCACCGCGGTCAGGCCCTGGCCGTCGTGCGACACTTCCTTGGAGGGGGCAAAGACCGGCGCCGGCTCCACGCCGAGCGTTTCGGCGGCAAAGCTCTGCAGCTTCTTGCCGAAGACCACGGCGTAGGAGCTGCCCGCCTTCATGAACTCCATCTTCTGCGGGGTGAAGGCGGAGGACACGTCGGCCAGCTCTTCGTCATCTGCTTCGGAGTAGAGCTTCTGGTCCTTGGTGTTGATCGTCAGCACCGTGCCGGTGGCGACGGAATATTTCTGCTCCAGCACCGGGTTGCCGTCGTTGTTGAGGATCGGTTTGCCTTCGCCGTCCACCTTCTTCACCCAGTTCTTGAGGTCCAGGCCGATGCCGCCGGTCACGCCCACGGTGGTGAGGAAGATCGGCGAGATGCCGTTGGTGCCCGCAACGATCGGCGCGTAGTTCACGAAGGGCACATAGGGGCTGGCCTTCTTGCCGGTCCAGAGCGCCACGTTGTTCACGCCCGACATCCGCGAGGAGCCCACGCCCATGGTGCCCTTTTCGGCGATCAGCATCACGCGCTTGTCCGGGTGCTGCAGCTTCAGCGCCTCGATTTCCTTCTGCGCCGCTTCCGAAATCATGCACTTGCCATGCAGCTCGCGGTCGGAGCGCGAATGCGCCTGGTTGCCGGGCGACAAGAGATCGGTGGAGATATCGCCTTCGGCGGCGATGTAGGTCACCACCTTGATTTCTTCCTCGACCTCGGGAAGCTTGGTGAAGAACTCGGCTTGGGCGTAGCTCTCCAGCACGTCCCTGGCGACTGCATTGCCGGCCTCAAGGGCCGCCTTCAGCCGCGCCATGTCCGCATCATAGAGGAAGACCTGCGTCTTCAGCACGTCGCCTGCCTGCGCCGCGATGGCGGCATCTTCGCCCAGTGCCAGATCCAGCAGGACCTCGACGGAGGGCCCGCCCTTCATGTGCGACAGCAGTTCGAAGGCGAAGGCAGGGGTGATTTCCGACACAACCGCGCCGCCGAGGATGATCTTTTTGAGGAACGCCGCCTTGACCCCGGCAGCGCTGGTGGTGCCGGGCAGGGTGTTGTAGATGAAGAAGCCGAGCGAGTCCTTGCGGTGCGCGTTGCCTTCATCCTCGATCTGCGCGATCAGCTCGGCAACCAGTGCGCCGTCGTCGATGGGCTTGGGGTGCAGGCCTTCGCCTTTGCGCGTTTCGATTTCGGTCAGGTAGTCTGTGTAAAGGCTCATGGCTGTCCCGGCTAGTAAGCGTTGAAAGGTTGGCGCACCGGGCCTCAGAAGGCAGTTTGCGAACCCGGTTGCGCCGTTTGTATGCGGCGGTATACCAAACGCTTCCGCATTGCAAGGTGTTCAGCGATGGCAGTTTGCCACACCGGCCCGCGCCGAGGCAGTTCCGCCAGACTTGGGACAGACAGGTCCGGCGTCGGCCGCGGGCTCAGCCGCCCGCCGCCGCCATCCGCGCTGCAGCGGTTTTTGGATAGGTCACGATGATCGCGGCGCAGCCCGCGATGTCCTCGCGCGCCATCGCCTCAGGCAGGTCGGCGAGCGGGCAGATCAGCGTGCGGGCCGTGGGTTTGGAGACATCGGCGGCCACGGTCACCGGGACAGAGGGCGGCAGGCCGATGCGCAACAGCCCCTCGCGCAGCCGGGTGGCCTGGCCTGCGGACATGTAGAACACCGCCGTTGTCCCGGGCTGCACGTGCCGGGTGCAGTCGGGCAGCGGATCGCCCGCCCGGCAGATTGCGGTGGTCAGCACCAGCGTGTCCGCAACCCCCCGTTCGGTCAGCGAAATGCCGGTCTGCGCCGCGGCCGCGCAGGCGGCGGTGACGCCAGGCACGATCTCGGCCTCGATCCCTGCGGCGCGGGCGGCCTCCAGCTCCTCCGGCAGGCGGCCGAAGATGCCGGGATCGCCGGATTTGAGACGCACCACCCGGCGGCCCTTCAGCGCTTCGGCGACGATCACCGCGCTGATCTTCTCCTGCGGCCAGGCGTGGGCACCGACGTGTTTGCCGACAAAGACCTTTTTCGCGGTTGCAGGCGCCAGCTCCAGCACCTCCGGGTCGACCAGCCGGTCGTAGTAGACGGTCTCCGCCGCCTGCAGCTTGCGGATCGCGCGCAGGGTGAGCAAGTCGCTGGCGCCCGGCCCGGCCCCGACAAGGGCGAGGGAGCCGCGGGGTGTATCAGTGTCGGTCATGCGCAAGTCTCCTATTCCGCCGCTTGTCTCAGGCCCTGCCGGTCCACCAGAGCGGCGATCTCCGGCCGGCAGGAGCCGCAGTTCGTCCCGGCCTGCAGCGCCGCGCCGATCTCCGCAATGCTGGCGAGGCCGTCTGTTTCGATGGCTTGCAGGATGGTGTTCACGCCGACGTTGAAGCAGGCGCAGACCACCGGGCCGGGATCGGGCTGATCCGCTGCGGGCAGGCCTGTCAGCGCCGCGGGAGCGCAGGTGCCCGGCAGCCCCGCCACATACTCCCGCCGCACCGCCACCGGCTCGGGCGCAGTGAACAGCGCCGCGGCGAGGGTGCTGTCCTCATAGAGCGCCAGCCTTGCGCCGCCGCGGCTGTCGCTCACCATCTGCACCTCGGCGTCCGGCAGGCCGAACATCTCTCGTGCTGCGGCCTCCAGATCGGTCACTTGGGACAGCCCCGCAAGCTCCGCCCGGTAGCCTGCCGCGCTGCGCGCAACGGCCCAGTACTCCGCTTGCGGCACAATCGGAGCACGGGAGACGGCAAAGCCGTACCAGGCGGCGTCAAACCGCGCGGCGGCCACCACAGAGGCCTTGCTCTCGGGCTGGCCCGAGACCGGATCGGTCGCCCCGGCAACCAGCGCAGCAATGCGGGCGCAAGGCGCGGTCTCGCCGGTCCAGTGGATCGGCGCGAAGAGGTCGCCGGGCTGCACGTCCGTTGTGATGCGTGCGCGCAGGATCGCGGTGCCCTGCGGGCTTTCAAGGCGCAGGAGGTCCGCCGGTTTCACGCCCAGAGCCTGTGCGTCCTCGGGGTGGATGTCGGCGAAGGGTTCGGCCAGGTGCCCCGACAGGCGCGGCGCAAGGCCGGTGCGGGTCATCGTGTGCCACTGGTCGCGGATGCGGCCGGTGTTAAGGCGGAAGGGGTAGCGGCGGCCCTGCGCCGCGGCCGGGGGGCGGTGGCGCACGGGCACCATCCGTGCCTTGCCATCGGCGTGAAAAAACCGCCCGTCCGCAAAGAACCGCCCGCCCTTTCGCGCGGCACTCACCGGCCAGCGCTGCGGCTGAAACGCGGCGTAGCCCGCATCCGACAAATTGGCGAGGCCGGAGATATCGAAGTCCAGCCCGAAGTCACCCGCAATGCCTGACAGTGCGGCGTGCTCGCGGAATATCTCTGCCGGGTCTTGGTAGTCGAAGGCCTCTGCCCAGCCCATGCGGCGGCCCGCATCGGCGAGAATCTCCCAGTCCGGACGGGCCTGGCCGGGGGCGGGCAGCACGGCGCGCTGGCGGCTGATGGTGCGGTCGGAGTTGGTGACAGTGCCGTCCTTCTCACCCCAGGCGGCGGCGGGCAGCAGCACATCGGCCAGCCGCGCGGTATCGGTCGCGGCGGTGATGTCGCTGACGACGGTGAAGTCGCAGGCTTCGAGCGCGGTGCGCACGGCATCGGCCTCGGGCAGGGTGGCGGCGGGGTTGGTGTGGATGATCCACAGCGCCTTGATGCGGCCGTCGCCTGCGGCGCGGAACATATCCGCCGCCTTCAGCCCCGCGCGTTCGGGCATCGCGGGCGCCTGCCAGAAATCTAGCACCGCGGCCCGGTGGGCGGGGTTGTCAAGATCCATGTGGCAGGCCAGCATGTTGGCGAGGCCGCCGACCTCGCGCCCGCCCATGGCGTTGGGCTGGCCGGTGACCGAGAAGGGCCCGCAGCCGGGCTTGCCGATGCGGCCGGTTGCCAGGTGGCAATTCAGGATCGCGTTCACCTTGTCGGTGCCTGAGGTGGATTGGTTGACCCCCTGGCTGAAGATCGTCACCACCTTATCAGTGCCGCGCCAGAGGTCGCAGAAGGCCGCGATTTCGGCCTCCTCAAGCCCGGTCACCGCGGCATCCTCCGTCCGGGCAGCTGCCAGCGCCTCGCCCAGCCCGCCGACATGGCGCAGATACTCCGCATCCAGCGCGCCGCCTTCATAAAGCGCCGCCAGCAGCCGGTTGAACAGCGCCACATCGCTGCCCGCGCGCAGTTTCAGATGCATGTCCGCCTGATCGCAACTCGCCGTGCGGCGCGGGTCGATCACCACCAGTTTGGTGCCGCGCGCCGCGCGGGCGGCCAGGACGCGCTGGTGGAGCACCGGATGGCACCAGGCCAGGTTGGACCCGACCAGCACGATCAGATCCGCCTGTTCCAGATCGTCATAGGTACCCGGCACGGTATCGGTGCCGAAGGCGCGCTTATGTCCCGCGACGGTAGAGGCCATGCAGAGCCGCGAGTTGGTGTCGATATTGGCCGAGCCGAGGAAGCCCTTCATAAGCTTGTTGGCGACATAGTAGTCTTCGGTCAGCATCTGGCCCGAGAGGTAGAAGGCGACACTGTCCGGGCCATGCTCTGCCACCGCCTGGCGGAACTTGCCGGCCACCAGGTCCAGCGCGCTGTCCCAATCGGTATCCTGCCCGTTCACCTGCGGGGCCAGCAGGCGGCCCTCCAGTCCCAGCGTCTCCCCCAGCGCAAGCCCCTTGGAGCAGAGCCGCCCGCGGTTGGCCGGGTGGTCCGGGTCGCCGCGCACCTCCAGCCCGCCCTTGCCGTCCGGGCGCAGCAGAACACCGCAGCCGGTCCCGCAATAGGGGCAGGCGGAGCGCACTTCTGCCGGAGAGCCGCCCGCCATCACGCTGCGCTCCGCTTGCCGATGGCCGCGCCGTCGATCAGGATGCGGCCTGCCTCGACGCGCAGCGGAAAAGTCTCGATCCGGCCCGCGTCGGTACCTTGCGCTTCGCCGGTGTTGAGGTCGAACACCCAGTTGTGCAGCGGGCAGGTCACGCTTTGTCCGTGCACGATGCCTTCGGACAGCGGCCCGCCCTTGTGCGGGCAGCGGTCGGCGGCGGCAAACACCTCCGCAGGGCCGGTGCGGAACAGGCCGACGCAGCCCACGGGCGTCTTCACCACCCGGGCCCCGTGCAGCGGGATATCGTCGATGTGGCCGATGTCGATCCAATTCATTCCGCAGCCTCCAGTGTGAGATTGGCAAGCGGCGCGTATTGCGCCCGCGTGGTGCTGTCCTGCGCGTGTTCGGCCCAGGGGTCCTTGCGGTAGACCGATTGCGACAGCTCGAACCGGGCTGCGAGCGCCTTGCGGTTTTCGACGTCATCGACGATCTGCGCCTTGACCCAGTCGAGCCCGACCTTGGCCAGCCATTTGTAGATCCGGTCCAGGTACTTGGCATTTTCGCGGTAGATCTGGGTCATCGCCGAGATCACCTCGATCGCCTCCTCCTCCGTCGCTACCTTGCAGAGAAGCTCGGTGCCCTTGATCTCCATGCCGGCCGCGCCGCCGACGTGGATCTCGTAGCCGCTGTCGACACAGACCACGCCAATGTCCTTGCAGGTGGCTTCGGCGCAGTTGCGCGGGCAGCCGGAGACCGCCAGCTTCAGCTTGTGCGGCGTCCAGGAGCCCCAGAGGTGCTTTTCCAGCTTGATGCCAAGCCCGGTGCTATCCTGGGTGCCGAAGCGGCAATGATCGGTGCCGACGCAGGTTTTCACGGTGCGCAGGCCCTTGGAATATGCATGGCCCGAGACCAGCCCGGCCTTGTTCAGATCCGCCCATATATCGGGCAGGTCCTCGCCTTTCACGCCCAGCAGGTCGATGCGCTGGCCGCCGGTGACCTTGACCGTGGGCACATCGTACTTGTCCGCCGCATCGGCGATGGCGCGCAGCTCCTCCGGGGTAGTGATGCCGCCCCACATGCGCGGCACCACGGAAAAAGTGCCGTCCTTCTGGATGTTGGCGTGCTTGCGCTCGTTGACAAAGCGGCTTTGCGGATCGTCGCGGTACTCCAGCGGCCAGTCGGCCAGGAGGTAGTAGTTCACCGCCGGACGGCAGACATGGCAGCCGTTGGGGGTGGTCCAGCCTAGTTCCTGCCAGACCGCGGCCTGGCTCTTCAGCTCCTGCGACTTGATCAGGCGGCGGACGTCCTCGTGGGTGTGGCTGGTGCAGCCGCAGATCGGCTGGGCCTGGGGTGCGGCGTAGTCATCTCCCAGCGTCACCGACAGGAGCTGTTCCACAAGCCCGGTGCAGGTGCCGCAGGAGGCCGAGGCCTTGGTCTCAGCGCGGATCGCGCCGAGGTCGGCCGCGCCGCCTTCGATGGCGCTGGTGATCTGTCCCTTGCAGACGCCGTTGCAGCCGCAGATCTCCGCCTCAGGCGGCAATGCTGCAACGGCTGACAGAGGGTCCGCGGAGGCCCCCCCCTGAAACGCGGGGCCGAAGATCAGCGTCTCGCGCATCTCGTCGATTTCGATGCCGTCCTTGATCAGCCCGAAGAACCAGCTCCCGTCGGCGGTGTCGCCATACATCACGGCGCCCACGAGCCGGTCGTCTTCGATGACAAGGCGCTTGTAGACCCCGCGGGAGGGGTCGCGGAAGACGATGTCCTCGCGCCCCTCAGCTTCCGCGAAATCCCCGGCGCTGAACAAATCGCAACCGGTGACTTTTAGCTTGGTCGCCAGCTCCTTGACGGTAAAGGCGGCGGGCTGATCCAGCAGGCTGCCCGCCAGCACCTTGGCCTGATCGTAGAGCGGCGCGACGAGGCCAAAGAGGTGGCCGTCGAATTCGACGCATTCGCCCACCGCATAGATATCCGGGTCCGAGGTCTGCATCTGCGCGTTCACCTCGATGCCGCGCGCCACCTCCAGATGCGCGTCGGTGGCGAGCCGGGTTTCGGGGCGGATGCCCACCGCCATCACCACTAGATCGGCGCCCAGCGTCTCGCCGCTTTCCAGCAGCACCGCCTCGGCGCGGTCCCCGCCCAGGATCGCCTTGGTCGAAGCCTGGGTTTTCACGGTGATGCCGCGGGCCTCCAGATCCTTGCGCAGCAGATAGCCCGCGGCCTCGTCCAGCTGGCGCTCCATCAGGTGCCCCATCAGGTGCAGCACGGTCACGTCCATGCCGCGCTCCTTGAGGCCCGCCGCTGCTTCCAGGCCCAGCAGGCCGCCGCCGATCACCACCGCCTTGCCGCCCTTGGCGGAGGCTTCGATCATCGCGTTGGTGTCGTCCAAATCGCGGTAGGAGATCACCCCCGGCAGATCGTGCCCCGGCACAGGGATGATGAAGGGGGCGGAACCGGTGGCGATTACCAGCTTGTCGTAAGGAACATGCCCGTTCTCGCCCTCGACCACCTTCATCTCGGGGTCGATTTTCACCACATGTTCGCCGAACCGGCAGGTAACGCCGCGTTCCCTGTACCACTCATCCGAATGGGTGATGATTTCCTCATAGGTCTTCTCGCCCGACAGCACAGGGCTCAGCATGATGCGGTTGTAGTTGCCGCGCGGCTCGGCGTTGAACAGGGTGATGTCATAGGCGCTGGGGTTTGCGTCGAGCAGATGCTCGATCACCCGGCCAGAGGCCATTCCGGCCCCGATGATGACGAGTTTCTTTGTCATGGTCTCACTCCGCTGCAATCTTGTCTGCGGCTGGTTTGGGGGCCGGTTTGGCCCCGTGCTCGTATTCCTCCAGGAAATCGAGCACCTCCTGCCGGTAGGTGTAGTAATCCGGGTGCTCCAGCAGCGCCTTGCGGGTGCGCGGGCGCGGCAGGTTGACCTCTGTTATCTTGCCGATGGTGGCCTGGGGTCCGTTGGTCATCATCACCACCCGGTCGGCCAGCAGGATCGCCTCGTCAACGTCGTGGGTGACGCAGATCGCGGTGACCTTGGTGCGCGACCAGACCTCCATCAGCACCTCCTGCAGCTCCCAGCGGGTGAGGCTGTCGAGCATTCCAAAGGGCTCATCGAGCAGCAGGAGTTTCGGGGACAGCGCAAAGGCCCGGGCAATGCCGACCCGCTGCTGCATGCCGTTCGACATGGCGCAGGCGGCCTTGTCCATCGCGTCCGCGAGGCCGACGCGTTCGAGGTAGTATTCCACGACGTCCTGCCGCTCGGCCTGGCTCGCCCTGGGATAGACCTTGCCGACGCCGATGGCGCAGTTTTCCCGTGCGGTAAGCCAGGGGAACAGGTTTGGCGACTGGAACACCACCGCGCGCTCCGGGTCGGCGCCTTCGACGTGGCGGCGGTCCAGCTTGATCGCGCCTTGGGAGATCGGGTTGAGCCCCGCCGCCATAGTCAGCACGGTGGACTTGCCGCAGCCCGAATGACCGATCAGCGAGATGAACTCGCCCTTGTCGATCTTGAGGTTGAAATCCTCCACCACGGTGAGAGGGCCCTTGGGGGTCGGGTAGATTTTATGCAGCTGAGAGAAGTCGAGGTAGCGCTCGTCCACCATCGACTTGCCGGCCTCCGCCAGGGCGCTGGGCAGCCCGTGCAGCGGGGTGACATCCGGCAGCGACCGGCTGCCCTCCGCCTTGGCCTGGATACCCGCATCCATCAGGTAGCCGGTGACCGCGGCGCGCAGGCGTTTGAAGCCTTCGTCGTGGTTCATCGCGCTGCGGTCGCGGGGGCGGGGCAGGGTGACCTTGAATTCCTCGCCCAGGGTGCCGTCGGGGTTGAGCGCGATGATGCGGTCGGCGAGCAGGATGGCTTCGTCCACGTCATTGGTGATCAGCACGCAGGTTTTCTTGTCAGCCTCCCAGATCATCTCGATCTCTTCGGCGAGGTTGCCGCGGGTGAGCGCATCCAGTGCGGAGAGCGGCTCGTCCAGCAACAGCACCTCCGGGTCCATCGCCAGCGCGCGGGCCACGTTCACCCGCTGCCGCATGCCGCCCGAAAGCTCCGCCGGGCGGCGGGTTGCGGCGTGAGAGAGGCCGACCATCTGGACATAGCTCGCCGCCTTGGCTGTACGCTCTGCCTTGGAGAGGCCGGGGAACACCGCCTCCACCGCCAGTTCCACATTGGCGGATACGGTCAGCCAGGGCATCAGCGAGTAGTTCTGGAAGATGACGCCGCGTTCGGGCCCCGGTCCGGTGATCTGCTTGCCGCGGAAGGTGACCGCGCCGGAACAGGGCCGCTCCAGCCCCGCCATCAGGTTGATCAGCGTCGTCTTGCCGGTGCCGGAGAAGCCCAGGAGGACCAGGAACTCGCCCTCCGCCACGCTGAGGCTGATATCGTTCAGCACTTCGCTGCGGCCTGCGCCTTCGCCGAAGCCTTTGCTGACATTGGTAAACTCAAGAATGCTCATGACAGATCACCGGTTGTTCGAGAAGGTGAAGAGCGATTGCAGCGCGTACATCACCCGGTCCAGCAGGAAGCCGATCAGGCCGATGGTGAGCACTGCGACGATAATCTTGGCGAGCGAGGAAGAAGAGCCGTTCTGGAACTCGTCCCAGACGAATTTGCCAAGACCGGGGTTCTGCGCCAGCATCTCGGCCGCAATCAGCACCATCCAGCCGACCCCGAGCGACAACCGCAGCCCGGTGAAGATCAGCGGCAGGGCCGCGGGCAGCACCAGCTTGGTGATCTTGGCGCGGGTGCTCATCTTCAGGACCTTGGAGACATTCACCAGATCCTTGTCGATGGAGGCGACACCCAGCGCGGTGTTGATCAGCGTCGGCCACAGCGAGCAGAGCGTCACGGTGATGGCGGAGACAAGGAAGGACTTGGAGAACAGCCCGTCATTTGTGGCGTAGAGTGCCGAAACCACCATGGTCACGATCGGCAGCCAGGCCAAAGGCGAGACCGGCTTGAAGATCTGCACCAGCGGGTTGATCGCGGCATTGGCCATCGGCGACAACCCGGCAAGAATACCCAGCGGGATCGCCACCGCCGCGGCGATCAGGAAGCCGAAAAAAACGGTCTTTATCGAAGTCCAGATCTGGCCGTAGTAGCTGGGCGCGCCGGTGTAGGGGATGTCCTTTACCCGGTCGGCCTTGCCTTCAGCAATCAGCCGCTCGTTGCGCTTTTCCACCCGTTCGTGAAAGGCCGCTTCCTTGGCGGCCTTTTGCCGGGCGTCCTGGTGCAGGGTCACGGCCTCTTCCCAGACCTGGACCGGGCCGGGGATGGCGCCAAGCGAGGTCTGCACGCGCGGGGCCAGGGTGCCCCAGAGCAGGAGGAAGCCGAGGATCGCCAGCAGCGGTACGGCGAGCAGGCGCCAGATTTCCTTGAGCTGGGCGCGCGGGTTGTCCCCTGCGGCGGCTTTCAGGACGGGGGTGATCCAGGCGAGGCCCAGAACCCGGAACCAGGCGTCGGCCTTGGCGATGCGGGAGAAGAGCCGGGCGCGGCGGGCTTCATTGCTGAGCGATGCGGGGTCAACGGTTGTCATGGGAACTTTCACCTTGGCTATGTACTGGGACGGCTGGGGCGGGGAGGGGGACGGCGCTCGCTCCTGGGGGAGCCTCGCCCCGCCCGCCCTCCCGCGGGCTCAGCCCTGGACGGCTTCGCCCACAACGGTCTGGCTGGCCTTGAGGCCGATGGGCAGGCTGTCGAGGTAGGCATTGGGCTGGCGGCCGTCGTAGGGAATGCCGTCGATGATGTCGGCTGCCGGGGTGGGGGCCTTGTAGCCATCGCTGTCCCAGGGGAAATCGGCCTCCTCCGCCAGGCCTTCCTCCACCAGCAGGCGGGCGGCCTCCAGGTAGAGGCCTGGCTTGTAGACGGATTTTGCCACCTCCTCGAACCAGCTGTCGGGCTTGGCCTCGGCGATCTGGCCCCAGCGGCGCATCTGGGTCAGGTACCAGACCGCATCCGAGTAGAAGGGGTAGGTCGCGTGGTGGCGGAAGAAGACGTTGAAGTCCGGCACCGCGCGGGTGTCGCCCTTCTCGTACTCGAAGGTGCCGGTCATCGAGTTGGCGATCACCTCGGGATCCGCGCCGACGTATTCCGGGCGGCTGAGGATTTCGACCGCCTCGGGGCGGTTGGCGTTGTCGTTTTCATCCAGCCACATCGCCGCGCGGATCAGCGCCTTGACCACGGCGAGCGTGGTGTTGGGGTTCTCCTCGGCGAATGCCGCGGTGATGCCGAAGACCTTTTCCGGGTTGTTCTTCCAGATCTCGTAGTCGGTGATCACCGGCACGCCGACGCCCTTGAACACCGCCTGCTGGTTCCAGGGCTCGCCGACGCAGTAGCCTGAGATGGTGCCTGCCTCCAGCGTTGCGGGCATCTGCGGCGGCGGGGTGACCGAGAGGAAGACGTCGGCGGCAATCTGGCCGGTCACGTTTTCGGGGCTGTAGTAGCCGGGGTTAATCCCGCCTGCCGCCAGCCAGTAGCGCAGTTCGTAATTGTGGGTGGAAACCGGAAAGACCATGCCCATGTTGAACGGCTTGCCGCGGGCGTTGAAGTCCTCGATCACTGGCTTCAGGTGAGCGGCCGAAATGGGATGCGCAATTTGGCCTTCGGCATCGGTGGGCAGCTCCGGCTTCATCATCTCCCAGACCTCATTCGACAGCGTGATGCCGTTGCCGTTCAGGTCCATCGAGAAGGGGGTGACGATATGCGCCTCGGTGCCATAGCCGATGGTGGCGGCGAGCGGCTGGCCTGCGAGCATATGGGCGCCGTCCAGGGTGCCGTCGATCACCCCGTCCAAAAGCACCTTCCAGTTGGCCTGCGCTTCCAGGGTGACAAACAGGCCCTCGTCATCGAAGAAGCCCTGTTCATAGGCGACAGCGAGGGGCGCCATGTCGGTGAGTTTGATGAATCCGAACGTCAGCACGTCTTTTTCGAGATCGAGCGGAGCGGCCAGGGCGGGGCCGGTCAGAGCGGTGGAGGCTGCGAGGGCAAGGATCAGTTTCTGCATCGGGACGGTTCCCCTTTGTTGCTGCGTCCGGGCGCGGAGGGCCGGACAGAAAAAAGCCGCTGACACGCACCGCCGGGAGGAGTGGCGGTGGGTCGAGCGGCTTTGCTCAATGACACCCGGTCTTCGGGAAAATCTGTCTGGCGGGCGCCATTGCCTGCCTGGGATAAGACTGCCGCAAGGACGGCCGGGGCCAAAGAGTTCTTTCGCGGTTGCGGCATTTATTGCTGCGTTGCGGCGAGACGGGGCGGCAGGCTGCCCGCTTTTTCATCACTGGGTGGCGGCGGGGTCAAAAATCCGGCCATCGAAGAATTGGTTCTCCAACAGGGTGAGCGCCTGCGATTCCCCCGCGGCCGGGGTTTCGGCTGCCAGGGCGCCTTCCAGCTTGGAGGAGGCGCCGGGCAAAACGGCGCCGGTGCCTTCGAGCGCGCGGCGGTAGAGATCGCTGCGAAAGACCTTTGCTGCCCCCGCCAGCGCAGGACGGGTCGCGAGCCCGTTACGGCGGGCTAGTTGCAGCGCGATCCATTGCGCCTGGCTCCGCCAGGGAAAACCCGCAGCGCCGCGGTGGAACTCGGCAAAGCCCGGCGTCTGGCGCTGCAGCCCCTGCGGGGTGACGGTGAACTTGCCGGTCAGGCCGCGTTCGATGATCTCCGCGGGGAGGTCGAGGTAGCGGCGCGCAGCCAGGATCTCGGCCGCGAGGCCACGGCTGGAAGGGGCGGAGAGCCAGCGCCCGGCGCGCCAGAGCGCGCGGATCAGGCGGCAGGCGAGGGCGCTTTCGGCGCTGGCCCAGTTGCTGCGCACCGCCAGTACCTTTTCCGGTGCGCAGGACCAGATCGCGCGGCCGGGCAGCAGCAGCGCCGCGGCGCCCTGCTCGACGGCGAGCGAGCCCCAGGGCTCGCCCACGCAGAAGGCGTCGATCTCGCCCGTTCGCACCGCTTCGGCCATTTGCGGCGGCGGCACCGTGCGGATGGTGAGCCGCTGCGCCGCACCCTTCAGCCAGTAGTGCAGAAGTTCGGTGTGCATCGAGAAAGGAAAGGGCACGCCGATGCGCAGCTCATTTCCCGCGGCAGCGAGGAACGCGCGGCCCGCGGCGGCGGCATCGTCAAACGCAAAATTATGGCCGTCGGAAGCAAGCTGCGCGGCCAGGCGGTTGCCGATGCCGATGGCGGTGCCGTTGACGGAGAGCACGGAAAGAACCGACAACGCCGCATTGGCCCCGCCCAGTCCCAGCGCGGATGCCACCGGCAGCGGCGCCAGCATATGCGCCGCGTCGACCTGGCCGAAGGCCAGCATGTCACGCAGTGCCGACCAAGAGGGCGCGCGGCGCAGGTCGAGCGTCAGCCGTTCCTCGGCGGCAAAGCCCATCTCCTGAGCGATGATCAGCGGTGCGGCATCCGCAAGCGGCACGAAGCCCGCAGGCACAGTCGTGACGGTCATGAAAGCAGCCCCGCCGCGGTCACCAGCGCCTGAGCCACGTCGGCCACACGCTTGTTCTGGTCCATCGCGGTCTTGCGCAGCAGCGCATAGGCCTCGTCCTCGGTGATGCCGCGGGCCTTCATGATCATGCCCTTGGCGCGGTCGATCACCTTGCGCTCCTCCAGCGCGCGCTTGGTCTCGGCCAGCTCGGTACGGATGCGCTGGACCAGGCGAAAGCGGGCGATGGCGGCGTCGAGCACCGGTTTCAGCCGCGCGGGCTGCAGCCCATCGACCACATAAGCGGACACGCCCGCTTCAACCGCGGCGGCGGTCAGCCCGTCGGCGCTGCGGTCCACGAACATCGCCACCGGGCGCTCCTGCGGGCCGGAGGCCAGTGCCAGCTCCTCCAGCACATCGCGGGAGGGATCTTCGATGTCGATCAGCACCACATCCGGGTTGCGGGCCTGGATCTTGCGGGCCAGGCCTGAGGGCTCGGCGATCACGTGAATGTCGAAATCGCCGGCCTCGCGCAGACCGTCCACGATCATGAAGGCGCGGTCGCGATCGGTTTCCACGACGATGATGGAGAGGGACTCAGCCATGCGGAGATCATCGCGGGTTCTGCAGCGCGGCGTAAGGACAGAGGGCCACAGCCGCCGCCAACGCTGGGCTTTCTGCTGAAACAATGGGCGGAATGCCCTTTCATCCGGCAGGGAGCAAATCGCACAGGGCCGCGCCTTGCGCCTTTCGACCTGCCGCACGGAAGAGACCAGCCGGTGAAAAAACCAGCAAAAGCGTCCGGTAATAGCAGAAACCGCACGGAACAAGCGGAGTCGGAACGTGTTTTGCGACGCACGGCTGCGTCAATCCTTGCCTTGCCGGCGGCAATGCCGGTGATGCCCGCGGTTGTCGAATTCAGACAGATCATCGTGACCTATGAAGGCGGCGGTGCCTTCTTCGGCAAAAAGCGCGGCGCAGGCAACGGACGACCTGTTTCAGCTGCAACTGGGCTCGCACGACCGCAAGCGGGCGGGCGCGGATGTTTGCGGCGAACGGAACGGCAGCGGCACGCCGTGCTACGGGTTCGCGGGAGGCCGGACTCCCGGACCCAGGCCGTCATACGCATAACGGCGCAATCGCTCAGGCGCCCTCGGTCACCTGGCAGCCCCCGTGGAGACGCAGCTGAGGCTGCTCGCAATTTATCCATCGACCGATGGCAGCCCGCCGATGCAGTTCGGCCCGTTCTATGGCACGCTGGAACCGGCCACCGGCATTGGCAACGGGGATTTTCTGCCCGCCAGCGTCTGTCTGGGCGAGCCGGGCCTTGACCTCTCCGACGGCGAGCAACGGGCACTTGCGGCGATGTTCGGGCACCGTTCCAACGCGCTCTGGAGCCTCGGTGTCAACGCCGGCGGCCTGAAGGGCGAAGCGGAGTACCAGCTCGCCTGACGGGCTTTCTTCAACTTCGCAAACGGCCGCTGCAACCCGGACGGGACCATCACCCGGACAGTTTACCGGGCAGAAAACAATGCCGTGAACCATGCAGTCGATGCCTTTGCCACTGTTCAATACCGTCTTGGCGGTCGCGGCCTGCGCTCGATCCTCGGAGCCTGCTATGCGCGCGGCGTTCGGCCGACAGGCCTTGCCTTTGTCGACAGCGCCGGCGCGGAAGACGACTGCATCGCGCAGGTGCACATGCATGCGGCCTCGCTGCGGCTGGCCCATGCGCCGCAGCCGGGCGGGCTGGCAAGCTGGAGTTTCGGCACTGGCGCCCGCTGCAACGGCGAGGCCTGGGGCGGTGCCAGCACCTGTCTCGCTCGCTGCTGCACGCTTTATGATGCCGTGGTGTCTTATGACCGGGACAACTGGCAAGCTGCCTTGAACCAGCGCCGCCCTGGCAGAAGACCGCTATGCCACGACCTGCCAGGGCGGCGCCTGCTATTTCGGCGAGGGCCGCACCGCGGCGCCGGCGTTGACGTCCAAGCTCTGAGGCCAGCTGCGCGCGATTTGCAACGCCAAGAGCGGCACTGCGTTGCGGGCTGCCTTTTATCGCGCGCTGGCGGCGAGGCGCAGCACACCCGGAGTTCTGGCAGAGCGCCGAAATCCCTGGAGGTGAGGAAACTTGGGCTTGCCCGGTTTTTTGTTTGGGCGGCGTGGCGGCACGCGAGATGTTTCCGGCGCCAGGGAAAATGCTCAACAGACTGTGGCACTGGGGGGCATGTATGAACTGCCTTCCCCTGCAAGCGATTTTTCGATGCACCTTTGACCCTGCTTCTATGTATTCGGTCTGTTCGCGGGGCATTCTGTCGCCCCTGACCAAGATGGGAAGTCGCGCGGCGTGCGTCTCATTGGGTCATCGGCATTGACAGGCCATGCCCCCCGCCAGACTTGCACACCGCTGATCAGGCCGTTGGCCCATCTCCTCTTCACTCGCAGATTCCGTCGTCCTCTTTCAGGTTATGCCGCCGCGAGGGCATTTGGTCCGAACCGTTCGCCCTTTGTCAGCACGGCCCAGGCAATCCGGGCAAGCTTGTTGGCCATGGCAACACCGGCCACGTTCACATGCGCTCTCTCCTTCAGCGCATCGATCCGCCTGGCCAAACGGGTCGACCTGTCACGGACAAGGTGCAGGACGGTCCGGGCGCCATGTACGAACAGCTTTCGCAGATAGCTGTTACCGTGCTTGGAGATACCGATGAGACGCGCTTTTCCGCCAGTCGTGATCTGCCTCGGTGCCAGCCCGAGCCAGGCTGACAGGTCCCGCGCGCGCGTGAACCTGCTGCCATCGCCGATTGCCGCAACGAGCGCGGTAGCGATCGCAGGACCGGCGCCGGGGATCTCCATCAAACGCTGCATGTCCGCATTGTGGCGTGCATGGCCGCGGATTTCGGCATCGACAGCGGCAACACGCTCATTCATTTCGGTCAGTTCGGCCGCCATGCCGGACAGAATGCGGACTATGGCGGACATCAGGGCATGTCGTCACTCTCGAGCAGCCGTGTCAACTCACGCTGAAAGACATGTCGGCCGGTGCCGGTGCGGATGCCCCGCTCGATCAGGAAGCCACGGGCCTGGCTCACCAACCGGGTCCGGTTCTGGACAAGGCGTTCCCGTGCCCGGCGCAATGCTTGAAGATCGAGTTGCCTGGGCGTTTTCAATGTCACAAAGCACATGGCCGGACGCGTCGCTGCTTCGGCAATCGCCTCGGCGTCCCGGTCGCCGGTCTTGCGGACCTTCACGCAGGGGCGGACATAGAGCGGCGACATCAGGCGCGGCTCATGGCCGTGCTCGACGCAGAAATGACCAACATAGCGAGCGCCGCTGCACGCCTCTATCGCCACGATGCACGGCGAACGCCCGGACAGAAAGCTCAACAGCCGATGACGTTGAACGCGCTTGCGCAGAACGACCTCGCCGCCACCATCGAGACCCGCAACACTGCAAGTCGTCTTCCCCAGATCAATGCCCAGAACTGCGATCTCTATCGGAATCCTCCTCTTTCTCCGCTGATCTCCACGACAAGAGCCGCGGTCTCGGCGGGAAGGCAGTTCATCCCATTAGGTCACACTGCACAGGCATACCGGCCTTTGGCGACAATGCTGCGGCGTGCCCGTCAGGTGGCGCGCATGGCGATGGCGCGGGGCTTGGCCCAATCCGACTGCACTCTGGTCAGGGTCTGCAGCAGCACGGTCTTGTTGACGGGCTTGGCGAGGAAGTGATCCATCCCGGCTGCGAGGCAAGCCTCGCGGTCGCTGGAGAAGGCATTTGCGGTCAGTGCCACGATGGCGGGCTGGGGGATCGGCATGCCGCGGATCTCCCGGGTGGCGGCAATGCCGTCCAGCTCGGGCATCGACATGTCCATCAGGATGATGTCGGGCTTGAGCTCGCGGCAGAGGTCGGCTGCCCGCCTGCCGTTTTCGGCCTCCACCAGCCGCACCGGCTGGTCGCGCAGGTACTTGCGGATCAGGAGCCGGTTGGTGCGGTTGTCCTCGGCCAGCAGCACCAGGCAGTCCTCCAGCGGCGCGGTTGGCGGGCAGGCATGCGCGCCGGGGGTCTCCGCCCCTTGCTGCGGCGGCGCCATCTGCACTTCCAGCCGGAAGCAAGCGCCTTCGCCCGGGGCAGACTGCACCGAGATCCTGCCCTGCATGCGTTCAGCCAGCAGGCGCGAGATGGTCAGCCCCAGCCCGGTGCCGCCAAAGGCGCGGGTGGTGGCCGTATCGGCCTGGGTAAAGCGGTCGAAGATATGGCGGGCCTGCTGCTCCGAGATGCCGATGCCGGTGTCCTCCACCTCGATCTGCAGCCGGAAGGGATCATCACCGGCGCGGGCCACCCGCACGCTGACCGTGCCGGTGCTGGTAAATTTCACCGAATTGCCGATCAGATTCACCAGAATCTGGCGCAGGCGGCCGTCGTCGCCGTGCAGATGCGCAGGCAGGTCCGGGGCGTAGCTCACCCGCAGAGCCAGGCCCTTTTCTGCGGCCTTCGGCTGCAGCAGGTTCACGGTGCCGCCAATACAGTCGCGCAGATCGAAGTCGACCGGGGCAAAGGCCAGTTTGCCCGCTTCCAGCCGCGACAGGTCAAGGATGTCGTTGATGATCTTCAAGAGCGCCTGGGACGAGCTGCGGATGGTTTCGACATTCTGGCGGTTGTCCTCATCCAGCGGCGCCTCGGCAAGCAGGTCAGCCATGCCAATGATGCCGTTCATCGGGGTGCGGATCTCGTGGCTCATGTTGGCGAGGAATTCGGTCTTGGCGCGGTCGGCCTGTTCCGCGGCCAGCTTGGCCTCCGCCAGTTCGTCGGCGCGGGCGCGGGCCTGGGTGATGTCGCGCTCGATGCCGATGACCAGGTCCAGCGTGCCGTCCCCGCCCATCACCGGGACGATATTGGTGTCGAACCAGCGCTCCTCTCCGGATTTGCTATAAGTGATCATCTCCGCGTGGTAGGGTCGGCCCAGGCTCTTGTGCCGCTCGATGTCGCGGATGATGGCGGGATCGGTCTTGGGGCCGTCCAGCAGGTCTCCCGGTTTCGCGCCGATCGCCTCTTCGGCGCTGTAGCCGGTGAGCCGGGTGAAGGAGTCGTTCACCCAGAGGATGCGGCGGTCGGGACCGCTGAGCACGATGCTGTCGGAGGCGTGTTTGGCCACCAGCGACAGGCGGTGCAATTCGTCCTGGTTTGCCTGCAGGTCAGCATGGGCCTTTTCCAGCGCCAGCTTGCCTTCGTTCAGCTGGGCATTGCGCTGCGACAAGGTCTGGTTGATGCGGATCAGCGCCTCGCGGAGGCGCACGTCTTCCGAGACATTCCAGTTGACCCCGATCATCCAGTGCTGCCCGGCACCGTCGGTGAAGGGGCTGGCGAGCGCGCGGATGTGTTTTTCGCTGCCATCGTCCGCAACGATGCGGAAGTCGGCCGAAAAATGCGTGCGCTCGGACATGGCGGCCTGGAAGGCGGAGACCACCCGGTCGCGGTCGGCCGGGTGGAGCCGCTCCAGCCATTCCGTGAACTGCACCAGGCCGCCGTCGCGGGGCAGCCCGTAAAGCTCCCGCATGCGGGCGTCCCATATCAGCTGATTTTGGCTGGCGTTGAATTCCCAAATGCCGATCCGGGAGGTCTTCACCGCCACTTCCAGGCGCCGGGTGACCGCGTCCAGCTCGTGTTCCCGCCGGCGCAGGGTGCCGATCGCGGATTGACGCGCTGCGGACAGCCGTCCGGCCAGGAAGGTCGGGAAAACGATCAGCGCGCCTGCCGCCAGCAGCGCCAGCCGCAAATGCCACAGGTTGGGCGGCGGCTCTGACCAGCCGCCGCGCGGACGTGCCGCCAGCTGCCAGCTGCCCTGAGGCAGGTGGATATCCATCAGCACGGGATCGTCTTCCAGCACCGCCCGGCTGCCGTGGAACAGCTCGCCTTCTGCACCGGCGCCGTCCTTGCCCACCAGCGCCACCTCGATATTGGTCTGCGGCGCGGTGAGATGCGCATTGGCATAGAGCGTTTCGACGTCGACCACCGCCGAGAGCAGGCCCCAGAAGCGCCGCTCCGGCCCCTTGCCGGTAAAGATCGGCAACCGGTAGATGAAGCCGCGGCCGCCTTGGAGCAGGTTGACCGGCCCTGCCAGCACCATGCTGCCGCTGTCGCGCACCTCGTATGCAGCAGAGCGCTGAGCGGCGTTCTTGTTGTAATCGAGGCCGAGAACCGCTTCGTTGCCCTCTATCGGGTGGACCAGAGCCACCACCAGGTCCGGCGCCGCCGCGACATTGCGGATTTCGCTCACACCGTCCACGACGCGGCTCACCAGCTCGGCAAACCGGTCCTGGGACATGCCGGGTTCGGTGCTCATCACCGCGGCCAGTCCCTGCAACAGCTGGTTGTCCGCATTCATCCGGCCTTCCAGATGCGAGCGGATGATGCCGGCTTCATACTGGACATCGGCGCGGTGGTTCTGATGGTGAATGGTCGCATTCTGCCGGTCGGCGAAATAGGAGGCCGCACAGACCACGGCGAAGGCCAGCAGCGCAGGCAGGTAGGTCCGGTTGTACAGGGACCGCGCCACGGTCTTGGGTATTCTGTGAGCGGCCATCAAGGCACCTTTGCAATCCTGCGAATCTTTAGAGCATCACAACCTTAAAACAACACGACGAACCTTCGGCATTCCTTAACGGCTGTAAAATATCCGCACAAAATGTGGCTTTTTGGAAACTCCCGCTGCTTCGCAATGAGGAGAGAGCGGCGTCAACGGGGCAGTCCCGCCAGGCCTTCAAAGCCGGGGCGGCAGTTGCAGGAAATCCGCTCCGTTGGCGCCGCCCGCCGGGAATGTTCGGAGGATTGCCGGCGAATCAGCCGGAGGGGGCACCGGCCTGTTTCCGCAAAACGCGGATACGCGATTCGGCCGCATAAGGCCGGAGCGTGCGGCAGGAGGGCGGCGGCAGCGCACCCCTGCAGGCCTGCGCGCCCTGCGGCCCGCCAGTGCTACAATCCGGCAACAGGCCCAACGGCCGCAGCCAAGCCGCACGAGGCATGCCATTGCGCGCTTAAGGAACTGTAATTACATTGTTTCGGGAAGTGGTGCTGCTGGAGAGAATTGAACTCTCGACCTCTCCCTTACCAAGGGAAAAGACCACTTAATAAAAAGCAAGCGAAAACAATTGCTTGCGGCAATCTCAAAAAACCACTTCCCGGATTTTGCCCGGATCGTGCTTTCTTCCCGGATTGCGCGCCTGTGCGGCTGTTCCTGGGTTTGAGCGGCTAAGAAAGGAAAATCGAGTGCAGGAGCAAGCGACAGCAGATCAGCAGATCCTAGCAATTTTAGAGCAATTGCAGGCGGCCATCGGGGCCGATGTTACCCGGCTCAAGCCTGATGAGGTGGACCGGGTGCGCACGATCCTCGCCTATGGTGAAACTCTGGTTGAGATCGCCAAATATGAGGACGCCAAGGGGATCGTGCGGGCGCGGTGGCGCAGTGTGATCCTGGGGATTGCTGCTGTGGTGTCTGGTCTGGCGCTGCTTTGGGAAAAGGTGGCAGCCGTTGGCCGGTGGGCCTTGGGGCTGGTGCAATGAGGGGGCCGGTTCACCCGTGCCGCCGCAAGATGCGGCCTTTGGACTGGCTGAGTGTAGGATTGATTGCCTTCGCGGTTGGCTCCCTCGCGGTCCCTGCGGTCCTGCCAGAGATCCTGCGCGTGGTGCGCGCGGTTCCTGCAGTGCAGTTGGATTGCCGTGAGCAGCAGGAGCCGCCGCAGCGGCTCAAGGTTTTTGAGCTGTAAGAGTAGGTAACCTCACTCGCTCCGCATGCCGTTCGCAGCCCAACCACGACATTCATGCAAGGTGCAGCGAAGACTCTGCTGCAAGAGCGAAAGACTTCCCGAGACCGGACATTCAAGTCTCCTCAGTTGGCCAGGGAGATGCTTCGCTCTGCTCAGACGGCAGCAAACGCAGGAAGCGAAGATTGCAAAGTCATGAGCCGCTATTTTCGCGATAGCTATGGGCGGATGTGGCAACGGTGAAGCGACAGGGAAGAAAGCGGAGGAGAAACCGCTTCCTCAGGAAGCTCTTCTGTGGTGGGATCTCGTTGATCAACTAGGAGTTAATGTGTTGCCAAAAATTGGATACCTCAGCGAAGATCGCCTGCAAAATATCCCCAAGCGACACTGGGCTGCACACGAATTTTCTTTTTATCTTTATGACCTGATTGCCGACTTAACTCATGCAGCCGAACAGATCGGTGCTGGACACATACACATCAAGCTTGAGACGGAAAGCGACATCGCGGCTATAAAGGCAGCTTCAAACCCGATTGATTTTCTTTCTGCTACTGGCAGGGTAGATGAAGAGCGCAGATTAATGGTGAATCACATTTGTGCTGCGCTGTTTCCAGATATGCTGCACTTTATTCATGCGGGCCTAACCGCTCTGGAAAAACGGAAGTTCACACTTGCGTTTGCATGTTTTAGGAAGCCTTTTAATGAGGGTTTGCCTCTCATCGCTTTGCTATGTGCAGATGAAGAAGATTTTTTCACGAAATTCAAAAGCGATCCCGTCAGTTTTCTTGATGGGGGTAACTTTAATCGACCAACCAAGAGGTTGGCAATTGAAGCAGCGATTGCGAAATGTTCTGATGCAAGCTTCATGTCTGCGGATGTGCTGTATGCTTGTCTATTCGATTTCAAAAACGCCTCTGGATTTGCCGGACTTTTCGACAAGGCAATGCATCTAGTCACGAGAAACCCAGACATCAAAACGGAGACCTATAATCTAAACTTTATATTCAAAGACCCAAGGCAAAACGATATATATGATTCTAGCTACCAAGGCATTTCATACGTTTTGCTTTGCATTCACTTGATGCAAATTGAGTTGCTGAAGAGGATGCACTTTCCAGCTGATGACTACCTGAAACAGCTTAATATGAGAGCTCTTGGAACTTACCAAGCTCTGTTCCTCAATGGACGCTCAGACATCGCGAGCAGCATGAATGATACGCTTGGTGAACTGATGAAATGCCCAACTTGCCACGAGCGCGTTCAACTTAGGAAAAAAACAGCCCCGATGTTTTTTGTTACCGAAAATCTTGAATGTGATAAATGTGGTCGTGTCAGCCAATTCCCGCTGGCTTGGTTGATGAGCAATCATGTCGATGGTGACAGCGACAGCCAAGTGTCTGATTTAAAGCCAGAGAATGGCGAGCTTACGGCCGGTGAAGCATAATCCGAACCATCCAACGCAAAGAAATCGCATACCTGCTTTGGGCTGGCTGGCGTCATCTAGCCGCAGGCGCCAAGTGCGGAATCGTTACGCCCCTGCTACCGCAGCGCCGCAAGGCGGCTTGGAGCCCAAAGCGACCAATACTTAGAGGTGGACAAATGGCTGCTAGGTGTAACAGACAAGTAGCGGGCAAAATCCGCAATGCCGCCAACCACTCTCAGTGGCGCGTGAAGAAGATTCCGCTTATGACACAGTGTGTTGCATTGAGCTTGGCTCACTACAATAATGGCCGATTTATGTTTTAATCAACAAGAAGACAACATGTATGGCGAATCTAAAAAAAACTCAGCTTGATCTCATCAAGAGATATGTTTCTCACCCGTCGGGCGTGGGCTACGTTGTAGATTTTTCCAATCAAACTTTTTCGACTTGGTTTCGTGATACTTGGAACGTTGATATTGATGATCCAAAATATGAAAGCGATGGAACATCAAAGGGCAACCGCTTAATATCTTTTTGTCGACAAAGTGATGAAGCGACCGTCTATAGAGTTCTCAATAGCCTTCGCCAAATAGCGCATGATCTTGACGTAGAAAAATCAGAGATCGTTAAGATAAAAGATGTTAAAGCCTTCGATAAGCTATTGGAAAGCATGGATCAGAAAGCTTCGAAAAACACCCAAGATGAGGTGTTAGACAAAGTAGTGGTTAAGAACGTTACCAGGCGACAATTGCTTTCAAAAGCAAAATCCAACGAAGTAAGCCTACTTTTGGTCGGCGCTACGGCTTTAGAAAACCTATCTGCCTTTCGGGAAGTTGTAAGATCCGACAATTACTGCGCCGCAGAATTTCCAGAAACTCATAGAAAGCTCCTGCAACTAATCGATGCTCTGATAGAACACATTGAGACACTTCTAAACATTCTTCCAACAGCATCGGTTGCCGCAACCGATGCCGATGGCGATCAAATAGTCAGTTGGACGCAACGCTACGTGAATGGCGCACTTCCGAAGCTCCAAGAGTATTTTACGCCTGAAAGATTGGGGACGACCTCGGTTCCCGTAGGGGTTATTCTTGCTTGCGGCGGTCTTGGCTCCTTGCTTACGGGCTTCAACCCGATCGGATTCGGTGCGGGAAGCGTGGTCGGTAAATTGATCGTAGGCGAAATGAAAAGTGGAGCAGCAGCAGATCAAATCACCAAACGGCTTGAAGTGGATGAATGATCCGACGGCGGATGGCTTGAGCTGTGCCAAGGATACCACAACGGTGGCCGAATGATGTATGCATTTATTACGGCAGCTTCGCCCGCACCGTCCCCGTTCAGAGACACAATTTGGCTGCACTCGCAGCGAAGGTCAGCTCTTTCCAATGCCCCTGCAGCATGGGAATGCTGACGCGCTGGATGATCCCATGGCTTTGCAAACGCCGCTATCTGCGCAAAGCGGGCGCATGGGCATTTCCTGACGGCGGGGCAGATTTACATTTTGTGATCCAATCGTCGGAGTGGTTCATCCTGTCTGCCTTCCATCTTCCTCGAAGGGTTCAAAATCATCCGGCGGCAGGGGCGTGTATTCGCCTGCCGCTGCCGTACTGGGCTTGGGTTTCGGGGTGGCCGGCACGTCCTCGCGCTTCATGCCCAAGGCGTGCCTGAGATCGTCAAACATGGCGTAGGCGTTGACCGGCTTGTTACAGCTCCACACGCCCGCCATCAGGATCGCGCGGGCGGTTACGCGCAAAGTGCGCCCCTCTGCCACCGCTGCGGCTGTGGTGTTGGGGCCAGCGCCAAACATGGCCTTGATCCGGCTTGCCGTTGATTTCTCAACCATTGCGCGGGCTTGCTGTTCGGATCCGTAGGGGCCAAGCACCTGGGCGGCACCTGGAAGCGAACAGCGCCCGGCAAAGGTTTCGCCATTGGGGCCAGGCGTCCATCCGGGCGAGATCCCGCCAACCTTGATGCGCCCGATGTAGTAATCCCGCCCGATCCACTGCGCCGCGGTCATTTGCTGGCTTTCAGTTTGAAGCCTGTCCAGCCGGTGTTTTGCAGCTTGACGTAACGGATCGGTTTGCCGTCGATGTGATCCACAAGCAGCAGGGCTTTCCGGGCGAGGTGTTCGGACCAAGCGTTCCCGGTGTTGAGCGCCAGCCATTCGCGGAACGCTGTCACAGCAACATGCGAGGCGGTAAAGGTGCTGTCCTTGCCGTCGATGGCGCAGCGATCGGAAAGAAACCGTTTGGCATAGTCCTGCGGGCTTTCGAGTGCCGCCCGCAATAGAGGGTCGCTCTCCGCCGCCTTGCTGCCGTGTAGCTTCTCGCGGGCTTCATTCCGGCGGGTTTCCTGGCTGTGTGCCTCGTCGCGCAGCCGGAAGGCCAGCAGCAGGAACACCTTTTCCCGCGCCTTGGTTTTGGCGCGCTGCTGACCTTCTTCGATATTGAAGCTTGCCGGATCCGCGTAGGCGCTCTCTCCGGTGACGGTAAAGCCGTTCTGCAGCTCAAGTGTGCAAATGGTGAGCGTTGTGCCCTCTGGAACGTGGTAGAGTTCCCGGCTGATTTCGAGATCCACCATTTCAGGGGTGACGCGCGGGGCATCGGGATTATCAATCATGAGCCATCCTTTAAGGGTTTAAATCAAGAAAAAAGGTGTTGTCAGGTCAAAAAAAGCCAAAGTGTCCTGCTGCCGTGCTTCAAGGTGTTTGCGGCAGTAGAAGGATTTCCAGTTCTTGGCCTGTTTGCGCCTGTACTCCGGCATTCCCGGCTCTGTGATTTCATTGCGGCAGCGCAGATATCCGGCCATCAGCATTCCTTTGCGCTTGCGAACTTCGTTGGCGCTTTCATAGGTGGCGCCAAGGCCGGGCCGGATCATGCCTGCCCGCCGACGTGAAAAGGGTTTGATGCTAAACAGCATGGTTGCTTGACCTCCTATCAGCGCAGGGCGCGCAGGTTGCTGGTGTGTGGCTGGTGCCCGCGCCGGAAGTCCCAGCCGTGCTGCAGCAGGCGTTCCGGCAGGTCTTCGGGTGCCATTTTGCGATAGATGTTGGCTGTGTCCGCATCGGCCCATCCGCCAAGGTCCAAGAGCTTTCCGAAATCCTGGGTCTGAGAGTAAAACCATGTGGCCCAAGTGTGCCGGATGGTGTGCGGCGTCACCTTGCGGGGGCCGTTGCCTTCCAATCCGGCGCGGTGGCGCGCCTTGTTGAATGCCGTCTTGATCTGGCCGCCGGTGTTGTCGCGCAGCTCATATGGTTTGCCGCGCGAAGTCAGAAACAGCTCCCCTTTTTCCGGCAGGTCCTTGGTGCAAATCATCTGGCGGGCGCGTTCGGGAAACTCGACCATCCGGGGATGCCCGCTTTTCGTGTCCACAAGGTACGCCTGCCGGGTGCCCTGGTAGAAGGTTGACGCCTGCAGGCTGAGAGTTTCGCGTACCCGCGCGCCTGAGCCGATCATGAAGCCTATGATCCTGATGAGGTGCGGCGGCAGCTCTGCCGCGAAGGCTTCAAATTCCTCCGGTGTCAACCAGCGGGTAACTTTGGTGTCTACCTTGCGGCGCCGCAGCCGGATAGGGTCGCAAAGTTTATCCTCGGCAGCCATGTTCAGGATGGCGGAGATCGGCGTGATGAGCTGGCGGTTGATCGTCGCGGGCGCAGCCTTCGGATACAGCTTTTGGGCTGCAGCGTTGATGGCGGCATTGTCGATCTCGGACAGTTTCTTGCCCGCGAAATGCCGCAGCAGGGGGTCAAGAAACCGCTCCTCTCCGTCCGCCATCAGGTAGTTGACTACGGCTTCCTCAAAGGTTGCCGTGGCTTTCTTTCCAAGGGCAGCACGTTGGAGGATTTGCGCTTCCGTCCTGATGCGGATCGCTTCTGCCGCTTTTCGGTTACTAGTTTGAGTGCTGCGGTCAACGTGGATCCCTGCGACAGTGCCGCGGATGTACCAGTTGAGCGAGCCGGGTTTGCGTCTAAGCTTGAGGGGCATGTGTGTTGCTCCGTGATAAAGGCATCAGCCAGATCTTCGCGCCGGTAGAGCACTTTGAACTTTCCGCGGGTTTCGATCCACCTCAGCAGACCTTTCCGGCGCAGATCGTCGAGGCCGCCGCGGTTGGTGACAATTCCATGCTCTGCCAGCCACGCGACTGCCTCATCCGTGTTGAGGTTCTTATCCTGGGTGAGGATTTGCAGCTTGTTCATTTGCCGGATGCCTCCCTGATGATCATGCCGCAGGTGAAAAGAAGAAAGAGAATCAACAGGCAAACGCCCATTCCTGAGCCGTCAATCAAGGCCACAATCGGGCCGTGAGATGGCGGCCAAGCGCTCGCCTGTGGCGGTGGTGTGTCAATGTTGGTCATGCTCTCACCTTCAAGGGTGTGTTTGGTGTGTATCACACATTTAAAGGTGTGGCACAAGCAATAAAGGCTTTCAAGTAGAGCTTTGCGTGCGCATCTATATGTTGTGCAGCTCCGGGTTGACTGACGCAAGTTAGCGTCCTAGGAGTGTGCAAATGACGATTTAAGGTTGGAAGGATACAATAATGTGTGAACCGCAGATGCCCCATAAGGGCGATGCGCAGCTTGTCCCGGAGAGCGTCAAAGCTCATCGGGGCGGCGGCGGGGGTTCCCGCAATTCAGGTGCAGCGCCCCAAGATTACGCCGGGGCCGCTGTTGTTTGTGAAAATGAGTTCGAAGTGTTTGGCGCCCTTGCCCCTCTGGCTGCTGGCCGGGGTGAGCAAGAGCTGAATGATTTGGCTGATCGCCTTGAGAGCTTCCTGGCGGAGCGCTAACGCCGCCTTTTAAAAGAACAAAAGCGGCGTTGCCGCCGCTTTTTCTTTGACTTGTTTGCCGGATCTGGTGGCATTCGTGAGAGCTTACGCCCTGCCTTTCTCGGCAGCAATAAATGCTTCAAGGTCTTTTGCGTCTATGCTGTCAATCAGTTTGGCAAGTCTAATGCGTGCGGGCGAAATTGCCTGATCTGACACGATTAGCGAGATTGGAACGTTTAGCACCTCACATGCTGAAAGCAGGTTTGTCAGAGTAATGTCTGTCTCACCTCTGCAAAACTTCCCCAGGACGTTGTTGCTCATGCCCCCCTCAACCGCGGCGGATGTCTCGCTGTAGGGACTTAGGGAAATAGCCATTCTCAAATTCATTCGGGCGTTTTCGACTTTGCGCAGGACTTCTGGTCTGCGCTCGTTCTTTGGTTTCGCCATTTGTTTTACCTAATCAATTCAAACTTTTTCGAGTGGTCGGGCTGCCGACCTCTAACGAATGGCTAACATTTAAAGGTGGGGTTGGCAACTTCAAGTAGGGATAACCCTTAATAAGGTGCGTTCGCTGGGTTGACCACACCTTTAAAGGTGTTATGGATACATATAGTGTTTGATTTGTGAGGAAGCACCATGAAGGAACAAGGAATCTTGGCGGATCTCCCGCCCCCTGCCGTGTTTCGCGGTTGGCTTTTGTGCGCTGTCACGGACTTGGAGCTTCCCGCTCAAGTTGTCTCAGGCGCAACTGGCGGCATTAACGCGGTTGGCCGGTTTATGAAGGGGAGCAGCAAGGATTTGCGGCTGTCCCGCGCCAATGCAGTTGAGGTTTTTTTGCGCAAACAGGCCGCGGAAAAAGGGAAAGTTCTGCCTCCTGTGACCCCTCAGGATGTGCAGGCTTACACGGTTCGCGTCTGCGCCAAGCTGGATGAGCGTTTCCCTGATTGGCGGGAAGCCATCGCAGAGCAAGCGGGGTGCGAACATGCCTGAGATCGGCCTGACGTTGAACGACAAGGAAGAGAGAGAGATCGAGCATATCGCCCGATCCTTTGCGGCGCAGCATGGTCTAGCCCCGGTTTCGGTTGGCGAAATGGCTACTGAGCTTCTGCGCAGTCATTTGGTTTTGTGCCGTGACTGCCCCGGCGTTCTGCCGTCGCCCAAGCCCGTTGTGCGGGGCAAAATTGCCCGCAAGGGGCGGATTGAAGGCAAAGGCGGTGTGAGCCTGAAGGATGGCATCAATGCCAAAGCCTGACCAAACCTATTTTTCTTCTGGCGGGCGTCGCTTGGTGCGCCGCGATCCGCGGCAGGATCCCAAGATGGCGAATTGCCCGATTGCCCTGCAGCGTATTTGCGGCACCTGTTCAGGCTTTCCACCGGATGCGGCGATCCGGGCCAAAGCGCAGCCCTGCGCCACCCGGCAAGTCTATGTGGACGGCTCGCGTTGTGCGGCGTCCTGCACTCTCTGGTCGCGCAAGAGCGCGCCTGTTTCCCCTATTGCACAAGGAAATTCGAAATGACTGCAGACAACCGCGACTACCGCACCATCATTGTTCATGGCCCGATGGGGTGCGGCAAGACGCATCACGGCAAGGATCTCGCCCGCGCCCTGGGTTGCCGCGAGGTGATTGACGGCTGGGCGGAAATGGGCCTCGCCAATGGCTTCCTTCCGCCGGTTTCTCCCGGTGCCCTGCACCTGACGAACCTGCCTCTGAACCCTGCGCGGCACCGCCCGCCGGAGGGCGCCGTTGTCCTGTCGTTTGATGCGGCTATGGCTGTGGCCTTTGCGGTGGGCGCGATCTGATGGCGGGTTCTCTCAACAAGGTCATGCTGATCGGCCACCTGGGCCGGGATCCTGAGGTTCGCACGTTCCAGAATGGCGGCAAGGTCTGCAACATGCGGGTTGCCACCTCTGAAAGCTGGAAGGACCGCAACACGGGCGAGCGCCGCGAGCGCACGGAATGGCATTCCGTCGCCATCTTCAATGAGGGCTTGGTGCGGGTGGCGGAGCAATATCTGCGCAAGGGGTCCAAGGTCTATATTGAGGGTCAGCTGCAAACCCGCAAATGGCAGGATCAGAGCGGGCAGGATCGCTATTCAACTGAGGTGGTGCTGCAGGGCTTCGGCTCTACGCTCACCATGCTTGACCCGCGGCAAGATGGCGGCTCGGGCAGTGGGTCCGGTGGCGGATCCGGCGAGGGCTATGGCGGCAGCTCGGGTGGTGGCTACGGCAGTGCATCCGGCGGCGGCCGCAACATTGATGATGATGAAATCCCGTTCTAATTTTGAACACCCCGCGGGCGGATCTGTCTGCCCGCGCATCCCCCTGAAATTCTGATTGATTGAGGTGCCCGCATGACGCTGGTGCATGATCCCCGTATTGATGATGCGCGCAACCGGACTATGCGCGAGGTTCTGGACAAGCTGCCCCCGCTCGCTGGCGTGAAGTTCGGCAAGCGGGAGGCTGGCGGACCATGCCCCAAGTGCGGCGGTGATGATCGCTTTTCGATCAATTTCAGAAAGGGCGTCTATAACTGCCGGTTTTGTGGTGGGGGCGATCACATCGGCCTTGTGCAGTTCGTGCTTGATTGCACTTTCATGGAAGCGATTGAAGTTCTGGAGGGCGAGCGCGTCGCGGAAATTGATCCTGCAGAGCGCGAGCGCCGCAGGATCGCGCGCGAGAAACAGCGAAAGAGTGATGAGGCCGCTGAGGCGCAATACCGCGCTTGGTCAATTCAAGATGCGGTCGATATCTGGTGTGCTGGTGGATCCTATGAGTTTCGCGGTTCTATAGCGGAGGACTACTTGGCGTTTCGGGTGCCGGGTTTCGAGCTGCTGCCGCACGCTTTCAAGTGCTTCCGGTTCATCCCGGATCTTCCCTATGTGAAGCGGATCAAAAGGCGAAATCACACGCTGCATTCCGGCCCGGTTCTGGTGGCCGCGGTGCAGGCCCCGGATGGCATGATGCGCGCGGTGCATCGAACTTGGATAGATCTGGATCAGCCAAGCGGCAAGGCGCAGATATTCGCGCCTGACGGCAAGCAACTGCCGTCCAAGGTGGTGCGCGGATCCAAGCAAGGCGGCGCGATCCGCCTCACCGGCAACGCCTGCGGATCCTCGCTGGTGTCTGGTGAAGGGATTGAGACAACCCTGACCGCCCTGGTTGGCGGCGTCCTGCCGGGCGCGAGCTATTGGGCCGGTGTGGATCTCGGCAACATGTCGGGCAAGCGCATTGGCGGCAAGTTCTCGGATGAGCCGGATATGGATGGCGGCCCCTCGTTTGTGCCGCCCTGCACGGTGAATGATTTCTGGCTAATCAAGGATGGCGATAGCGAACCCCGCCAGACCCAAGCACAGCTAACAGCCTGCGCCAAGCGGGCGATGCGGATCAACCCCGGCCTCAGCGCGTATATCGTGCCATCGGTGCCGGGCGGTGATCTGAACGACATGATCAAGAGGCCCGGCGAGCAATGAACGAACAATACGACGATGTGCGCGCGGCCTGGGACCGGGCTGAGCCGGTCTATCCTGATGGCTATGACCCCGGTCCGGATCCCCGCACCCCTCAGGATGCCGGCCCATATGATCCCGCCCATGATCCCGATGAGATCCTTGCGCAGGAATGCGCGGTGTTCCCGCTGAATGACTACGGCAATGGCAAGCGCTTCAAGAGCTACTTTGGCGCCGATTGCCTGTTTGTGCCGCGGGTGGCTTGGTTCACTTGGAAGGACCGCTTGTGGGAACAGGATGATGATCAGCTTGAAACCCGCCGCCTTGCACAGCAGGTTTCCGGCAAGATCACCCGCGAGGCGCAGCACATCCGTCTTGAGGAATGGGAGCAGATGCAGGTTGAGGCGGGCGATCAGGCCCGCGAGGAAGTTGACGAAATCAAAGCGGTCACGCCTTCCAAGCGCTCTGAGGAACAAAAGGCCCGCCTGCGCGATCTTGAAAAGGTTGTTGAGCGCAGCGAGGATCTGAAAAAGAAACTGTCGGCGCTGAGGCGCGGCCACCATTCGCACGCCAAAGCGGCCGGAAACACCGGCCCGATCAACAACATGATGCGCGAGGCGCAGGTTGACCTTTATCAGCCGCTTACCCGGCTGAATGAGGATCCGCTGATGATCAACACGGAAACCGGGGTGATCCGGTTCCGGGTTGAAATGGATCCGCGCACGAACAAGAAAAAGCTGATCCGCGAGGTGCTGAAACACGCGCGGGATCAGTACCTTTCAAAGATGATGGCGGTGGAGTTCAACCCGGATGCCCTGTGCCCGGATTTTGAGGAGTTCCTGATTTCGATCCAGCCGGATCCGGCGCTTCGCGAGTTTCTGCAGCGCTGGTTTGGCTACTGCCTGACCGGCCTGACCACTGAACAAAAGCTGTGCTTTTTCTATGGCGAGGGCCGCAACGGCAAGTCTACCATTGTGGATCTGATCGCAAAGATGATGGCGGCCTATGCAACCACGGTACCGATTGAAAGCCTCGCTGGATCCGATCAGCGCAAAGGCTCAGATGCAACGCCGGATCTGGTGCGCCTTCCTGGCGCCCGCATGGTGCGCGCCGCTGAGCCGGAGCGCGGCCAAAAGCTGAAAGAGGGCTTTATCAAGGCGATCACGGGCGGCGAGGAAATCCTTGTGCGCCGGATGCAGCAGGAATTTGTTGAGGTAACGCCTGAGTTCAAGCTGACGATCTCTGGCAACCACAAGCCGGAGATCCGCGGCACGGATAAGGGGATCTGGCGGCGGGTGCTGCTGGTTCCGTTCCTTGTGTCAATCCCGGATGAGGATGTTGATCCGCTGTTGCCGCAAAAGCTGTGGGCGGAGCGTTCGGGCATTCTGAATTGGATGCTGGAAGGGCTTGAGAAATGGCTGACAGATGGTCTGCAGATCCCTCAAGAGATCCTGGACGCAACAGAGGAATACCGTGAGGAAAGCGATCCCATGCTTGTGTTTATCAACAACTGCTGTGTTGTGGATGGGGATCCCGACGTGTTCACCCGTTCGCGCGAGCTGATCGACGCTTTCAATTGGTGGTATGTGGATGCGGGCAAGGGGGATCCCTGGACCTCGAAAACCGTTTCCAAGCACCTCAGCGACAAATCCAAGTTTCACAAGACGCCAGAGGGCAAGGGGTTCACGGCGGCCAAGGTCAGCGATACCGGCTATCGCGGGATCCGGCTGAGCAGCGATTTCATCCAGCTCCGTGAGGATGCGGAGGTGCGGGCAAAATACGGCTCTGGCGGCGGGCCTGAGCCGGTTGTGTGATTTTGGCGCGCGCTTACTGATTGAGTGCGCGCCATGCGCTGGACTGCTTTTCCGCACAGAAGGCAATCATATCGAATTGCGGTTCCCATTTGGGGATGCAGGTTCCCGCGACTTCCCGCCCTATCTCGGCGGGAAGGGTATCCAGAATATCAACAAGGGCGCCCATCCCTTCCATCTGCTTTCTGGCGCAGAATAGAACCATATCCCACTGCTGATCCCACTTGCGTTCACAATGCCGTAGAGAGGGAGCAAAATTAGCGTTGCCGCCAAGGGATTTTTCGATGGCGGTGTAGCCCGTCCATCCCTCTTGGCGCTTGTTGATGCAGAACTTGACCATGTCATACTGGCTTCCCCATTTGGCGGAGCATTCAGCCTTGACCTGATCGGGTGAGTAATCTTCTGCGGCTGCGGATGTTGCGCTCAGAAGAAGTGCTAGCAGGATCGCGTTTTTCAATTGAGGTGCACCTTAAAATGTGTGTATAAGCCTAAAAGGCGTTCTCGAAATTCTGTTCTGCTAAGGCTTGACACGGAATCGACGGATGGGCAACCTAAGGGCGCAGATCGGAAAAGGGTCTGCCAGGATTGGAACCCTGTCTGTTCGTAGACGCCTGATAGCCTGCGTCGTTTGTCGTGGGCTTTTCTTATGGTCAGGCGCATGGGGGCACCTTCGGGTGCGCCGCTTTCTACGGGCGGTAGTTCCAACCCTGTGTGTCTGGCCGCCAGAGATTGGAACCTCTCGTGGCTGGGTTTTGAAACCTAAACGTAGAGAGGGTCAATTATGACCATTCATACCCCATGCCTGAACCAACTGACCGCCGCAATGAATGTAGCCTCTGACGCTGTTGAGTTGGAGGGGCTTGCGCAGGCAATGCGCATCGTTGCGGCTGCCTTTGCCAGCGATCCTGACCTTGAGGCCAGCGATGCCCTGGATGCCCTTGCAATTGCGCTGCACAATAAATCCGTGTCGCACAGGCTGATGGCGGAGCAGTCGGGCGCTTTCACCCCTGCAGATATGTTCACTGAATAGGCGAACTAAACCTTTAAAGGTGCTATTTTGGCTTGCAGCACATCTTTAAAGGCGTTCTATCACCTATAAGGCGTGCTGCCTATTTTCAGAAAGGACATGACATGATGAACCTGACTATTCAAGATTTCAACGGTGAACCCCGGATGCGGGATACCGATATTGCAGAGGCGCTTGGTTTCTCGCGGGCGCGAGACTTCCGCAAGTTGATTTTGAGGTGCCTGGCGGCACTGGGCAGTTTTGGGGAGGTAACGCGCGCCATGCCGTCGCGCGTTGACAAGCATAACCCGAATGCTCGGGAATACTGGCTGAACGAACATCAGACGTTCTACATCTGCACGCAAAGCAAGACGGAAAACGCTTTCGCCATAACCCGGCAGATCATCAACCTGTTTGTTGCATGGCGTAATGGGCGGCTGAGCGAGCAGCCGGAGCAGGCGCAACCCGGCTTCCAATTGGATGCGGATACGCAAACATATCTCACCATGGTGCGTGAGGTGCGCATGACAAAGGGAAGGGCTGCCGCGAGCTGGCTTTATGACCGGCTGCCGTTGCCGTCTTTGCCGCCCAGCATCCAGCCGCAGCCCGTGGTTCAGGAGGGGCAGGAGGTGGATAATATCTTGCTGTTCTTGCAGGATAAATGCGTGATTTCTGGCCGCAAGTCGGATTGGATCCGCAGCCGCGATCTGTATGAGGCATACTGCGCTTATTGTGATGAGGGCGGTGTTCCACCGCACCCTCTCCGTGCTTTTGGCTTGCGCGCCAAGGCGCTGTCAGAGGTGTACAAGTGCCCTGATACAGGTGCCAGCTTCCGGCATGGAAAGCGTAGCGATACGGGGTTTCGTGGCCTGCGCCTGATCGACTGATAGGCCGTAGGGCTGAATTACCACAGGGCCGCCCCCTCACCGGGCGGCCTCTTTTTTTGTGTCTTGCGATCCCCGCACCCCTCTTTTCCGGCTGCACGCTTCGACCCCTAAGACCCCTATAGGTAGGCGGGAAGGGAAGGGAATAATCAGATCTGCGGGATTATAGGGACTTGGCGCGAGTTTGGCGGGACGTGGCCTATTCCAGGGGTGCGGGTTTTTGCAAAGAAATATCAGCGCGTTACGCGAGATCCGGGATCACAGGGATCACAGGGACCAAACTTTGGGGGCCTTGCCCTATGTGTGTGCGGGCGCGTTTTTGCGTGTTTATCTTTCCTGTGTGTGTACGGAAATCTTGATCCCTATGGTCCCTATGATCCCTAAGTGAAACACAAAGGTTAGAAAAATCAGGGGGTTGAGAGGCGATGCGGGCGCAGGGGTCCGGGGCACACGTGGTCCCTGCCTGATCCCTGACCCCTTGGTGTGATCCCTAAGAAACCCCTTTAAAGGCGTATAGCACCTCGTATATGGTGGCTGTACCTGAGGCGTTTCACTAGATTTTGTGGCTGAACAGAGGATTTGAGCATGAACCATGTAGCGGCGCGGCTGATCGCGGAGCGGGTCAATATCGCCATCATCACCAACCGGGCGCAGCGGCGGGCGCTGGTGGGCATCGGCAGCGGCGAGCGGGCCACGCCCGGCCCGGCCCGTGCAGTGGCAGAGTTGTGCGAGGCCAAGGATAGCGCCCCGGCGCCAACCACCTACGGCGGAGCAGAGGAAGCTTTTGAGCTGGTGCCGCCGGGCGTGCAGGCCACCCGGCAGCGGATGCCAGCCTTGCTGCGCCGGATGGATGAGCAGGACGCGCGCCGGGCTGCGGCTGAGGCTTACGCTCATGCCGTCGAGAAAGTCGGATCTGTGGCGGGCGCATCGGCTGAGGGCGGCAAGGCGGATGGCGGCGCGGCCACCAATGACGGTGGGGTGACAACCCGGATCCGCTATGCGGGCACGATCTCGACGGTGCAAAAGGCGCTGGACCGGGCGGGGGTGGCACTGAAGCCGAACGCTCAGGGCGGGGGCGCCCGCAAGCCGATCACCGCCCGCGCGCTGATGGATGCGATTTGCCTGGATGGCTCGGACATGAAAGCGATCTTGCAGAACGCGGGATGGTCGGGCCATCGCCGGGATGTTGCCACGCTGAACGCGCTGGCGGATGTGTATCTTGAGCTGATGGCCCGTGTTCTCGGGCTGGTGGCGCGCGATGCGCCCACGCCTTGGGATGCGTAACGCGGTACACTTTTCGGAAAGTGTTTGACAAAACCCGGAACCTCACCTTATAAGGTGTACCTACTGATTAAAGGTGTGTCCAGACGGCAACGCCCGCCCTGCAGCAGCAGCGCGGGCGTTTTCTTTGCCGTCACCAGCGCCAGCCGAAAAGGGGTTCCAGCCATGAAGTAGCCTAGTTCTCGCTCCACTTAGCACAAATATTTCCCGCCGCCCGCAAGAGCGGGTTTTGAAGCCCCACGCCAAGGGGCAGGACCGCGTCAGCCCTAAGCACCTCAGGTGCGGGGCGCGCGGCCACAGTTTTGAATTTGGCGCGCACCGGAAACCCTACACATGATTGAACTGTCCGTAGACACGCGCGCCATAGAGCGGCGGCTGAACAGCATTGCATCAAGTCAACTGCCGTTCGCCACCGCTCTAGGTATCAATGACGTGGCCGGTCAGATCCGCGACGCTGAGCAATCCGGCTTAGAACGCGATCTGGACCGGCCCGCCCCGTTCACCAAGCGGGGGATGTTTGTTGCCCGCGCCTCCAAGCGCCGCCCTGTCGGCGTGGTGGGCTTCAAGAAAGTTCAATCCCATTACCTGGCCCTGCAGGCTTCCGGCGGAACGCGCCGTGCGAAGCGCAAGGCAGTGGTTGTGCCGGTGGGCGCCCGCCTCAACAAATACGGCAACATGCCCCGCGGCGCGCTCAAGCGCCAGCTCGCCAAGCCAAACGTTTTCTCTGGCAAGGTGAAGGGTGTGGCCGGTGTCTGGCAGAGGCCAGACCGGGGGCGGCGCCGGGACGGCACACGCGGAACCAAACGTGCCAAGGGCCTCAAGCTTTTGGCGGTTTACAAATCCGCTGTGAAGTATTCACCGCGCCTCAAATTCGAGACGCGGGCAAAGGTATTGGCGAGCCGGGAGATCGGCCCCGCCATCGCAAAGCATCTGGCCTATGCAGTGAAAACCGCACGCTAAGGGAGTGTTGGGCCTTGGGTCCTTCCTGGCCCCTGGCCTCATGCGGGTAATTCGCGCCCCGGTGCTTTGATGTGTTTCATGATGCTCAGGGATACAGATTAGGGTTGATGTTGTTGTTGCCCTTGCCCCTGACAGAAAGGGGGTTCCGGCATGGCAGAGGAAGCCGAAACCGCAGATGCAGAGGCCGCCGCGGCTGAGCCGCTGCTGAACCGCTCGCAGATTGCGCAGATCTTCGGTGTTTCAGAAAACACCATCGACAAGTGGCGCAAAAAGGGAATGCCGGTTGAGGGCGAGGGCGGCAACGGCGTTGCCTATGAGTTCCGGTTCTCAGACTGCAAGCGATGGTTTGAAGAAACCAAGGCGCGGGAACAGGCTGAGAAACAGGCCGCGGATGATTTTGTATCGCAACAGCGCATGGAATTTCTCAACGCGGGTCAACGGGATCAGGCGGCGGGGTTTTCTGCAGGTCAGCGGAAAGAAATGGCGCAGGCTGAGCTTGTTTGGATGCAAGCGGCCCGCGCCCGCGGCGCCCTGATCCATGTGGATGAGGTTGTTGAGCTTCTGGATCAGATCTTTGGCGAGTTCCGCGCGGGCCTGGATGGACAACCGGATTGGCTGGAACGTGAGTTCAGCCTGACCGGGGATCAAGTCGAGCGGGCGGTTGACTATAACGACGGGATCCTTCGCAGCGTCCAAGCCAAGATCAGGGCCGCGGCCCTGGGGGAGGATCAAACGCAAGTTGTCGATCCGCTGGATGGGAGGTTGTTGTGAATGGTGGTGATGCCTAACCGGCGGCCCGGCGAGATCCCTGATTTGCCGCCGCTGCCGCCCTATGCCGGTGTCTCTGTGCCGCTGGTGCGTGCGCTTCCAACCCTGACGCCTGCAGCCCGCATGGGTGTGATTGCAGCGGCAGAGAAACACATGAAGGTCAACGCAAACGGGCGTTGGGTGGATTTTGACCGGAACGTCACACCTTACATGAATGAGCCTGCAGATATGACGGCATCCCGCCGCTATCGCGAGGTGATCTTTGTGGGTCCAGCGCGGGCGGGCAAAACCGTCATGCTGCTTTCGACGGTCAGCCACATTGTGCTGTGCAATCCCTGTGTTTGCCGCATCGTGCATATGACCGAAAGTTCCGGCGAGGCATGGGTTGATGAGGAACTGAAACCTATGATCGAAAACAGCCCAGATCTTGCCGAACGGCAGGGCACCGGGCGGTCAGACCGGAATATTCTGAGCAAGAAATTCATCGGCGGGGCCAAGATCATAATCGGCGCGCCGACAAAGAACTTTCTTTCGGGGAACACAACGCAGGTTGTGCTTTTTACCGACATTGACCGGATGAAACTGAACATCGGCAATGAGGGTTCGCCCTTCGCGATGGGTGCCAAGCGGACGGAAACGCTCGGCTCCCGCGGCATGACTGTTGCGGAAGCCTCGCCCGGTTACATGGTCACTGAGGTGGATTGGAAGCCGTCAACCCCGCATGAGGCCCCGCCCTGTTCGGGGATCCTTGAGCTGTACAACGGCGGCACTCGGGCGCGCTGGTATTGGGATTGTCCTGAGTGCGGCGAGGCATTCGAGCCGCACACTGACAAGCTGCACTATGACAAGAGCCTATCACCGGCTGAGGCCGGTGAGGCCGCGGTGATGGTGTGCCCGCATAACGGCTGCTGGATCACTCATGATCAAAAGGTTGATCTGAACCGCAAAGGGTACTGGCTGCACGAAACCGCTGAGGGCGGGCTTGCCCGAATTGATAGCGGCGAGGTGCGCAAAAGCGAGCGGGTGAGCTATCACCTGAACGGCGCGGCAGCGGCCTTTGCATCCTGGGCACGGATCGTCTCGAAATACGAAACCGCCAAGCGGGCGGTTGATGCGGGCGGCGATGAGGAAACGCTAAAGGTTGTCGTGAATACGGATATGGGGCTTGCCTATGTCCCGCGGGCGCTCAGCACTGAGGGGGATCTGACCCTTGAGGCGCTGAAACGGATGTGCCGGCCATTTGCGCACAAGGTCGCGCCGGAATGGGCGCGGTTCCTGATCGCCTCGGCGGATGTGCAGGGCAATCGCTTTGTGGTGCAGATCACGGCCTTTGGCCTGGATGGCCGCAAGCTGATCATTGATCGCTTCGACCTGTTCAAGCCGCCATCGGATGCGCCGCTTGCAGAGGGCCGGGTGCTTGAGCCGCACAAGTACATTGAGGATTGGGATGTGCTGCTGCCGGTGCTTCGCACGCCTTACGCTGTTGACGGGCAGGATTTCGGCCTGATCCCGATGGCAATGGCTTGTGACTTCCACGGCAAGCCGGGTGTTTCAGACCGGGCAACGCAATTCTGGCAGGATCGCCGGGAGGAAGGCGAGGCGGATCGCTGGTTTTTCGTGCGGGGGCACGGTGGCTACAGAGTTTCGGGCCGGGTCTGGTATAAGGCGCCGGAGCGCAAGAGCGACGGCGGGCAGGCCCGCGATATCAAGCTTTTGAACATCGCAACCGACAAGCTGAAAGACACGGTTTTCTCTGCCCTGGATCGCGAGGACGGCGGCCCCGGTTCCCTGATGTTAGGCGACTGGATGCCGGAGGATCCGCTGAAAGAGTTCACGGCGGAGCGCTGGACCGAAAAGGGCTATGAGAAATTACAGCCCCGAAACGAAAGCATCGACCTCAGCAGCTACGCGCAGGCGTTGGCTGAACACAAAGGGCTGCTGCGCCTGGATCCTGAGGATCCGCATGATTGGGCGCAGGGCGGCCTGTCAAACACATTTGCGGCTCCGTTGGGCGACGGCGGTGAGCCTGAGCCGTTAGAGGGTCCGGTGCGACCCGAAATGAAGGTGCCCCGCAAAATCAGTTTCTTGGAGTGAGCTGCATGGCGAAATACAAACAACAGGACCTTGAGAATATCAAGGCCATAATTTCGGGCGGTTTGGATCAAGCCATGATCGCCGGGGAGATGGTTCGCTATCGCAACCTGACTGATCTGCGCCGGATCCAGTCCATGATTGAGGCGGATCTTGAACCGGTCCGCCCTGCGGTGCCGCTGGTTTATGCGTCCACTGACCGGGGGCTTTAAGGCATGATGCATTTCAGCGGCGCCTCTATGCTGGATAAGGCAATCCTTGCGGTTTCGCCGCAGCGCGGATTGTCCCGGATCCAAGCCAGGGCTGAGGCAAATATCCTTATGAACTATGACGCGGCGAGCAATGGCCGCCGCGTCAAGGGGTGGCGCGCTCCGGCAACGGATGCGGATGCAGCATCGCGCAGAGGGCGCGGTACAATGCGGCAGCGCTCGCGCGATATGATCCGCAACGCACCGTTTGCCAAGCGGGCGCAATCGGTTATCACAAACAACGTTGTTGGATCCGGCATCACGCCATCCATCACCGGCAGGAGCAAGAAACAGGCTGATCTTGCGGCTGCAAAGATCTTGCCGTTCCTGCAGTCAACCGATCTGGATAAGCACCGGGCCTTGAACCTCTCCTCCATGCAAACCGTTGTTATGAACAGCGTGTTTGAAAGCGGCGAGGTGCTGGCGATCCGGCATGTGCGCACGAATGACGGTCGGGCGCTGCCCCTGGCTGTTGAGCTGGTGGAAGTCGATCACCTGAACACGGTGATCTCTGATCACGACGGCAATGAAGTGCGGGATGGCATCGAATTTGACGCTGACGGCGTTGCGGTGGCCTATCACCTCTATGAGCAGCATCCCGGCTCAGCATCGCGCAAGATCTCGATTAAGACGCAACGGATCCCGGCGGAGCATGTTCTGCACATTCGGCGGATTGACCGGCCCGGCCAGATGCGCGGTGTACCCTGGCTGGCCCCGGTGATGGTGACACTTGGGGAAATGCGCGACTATCAGGAGGCGCAGATCCTCAAGCAGAAAATCTCCGCTTTGCTAGCGGGAGTGATCAAGCCGGTTGATGGCCAAAAGCTTCCAAAGAATGCGCCGGGGCTTGAAAAAATGTCTCCGGGCGCGCTGGTCTACGCCGATCAGGGGCAGGATGTGGTGTTTACCAATCCGCCCAAGGTTGACGATTTTGACGTGGTGATGCGGTTGGGGCTGTGCGCAATCGCAATGGGTATCGGCATCACGTATGAAAGCCTCAGCGGCGATCTGAGCCGGGTCAATTACTCATCCATGCGGGCCGGGCGGCTCGAAATGGATAAGAACATTGAAACATGGCAAGAGCAGATCATGATTGCGCAGTTCTGCGCGGGCATTGGCCGTTGGGCGCTGGATGCCTACCGGCTGACGCAGAGCAAGCGCCTTAGCCCGCTGGAAGTGTCTTGGACCGCTCAGCGCCGCGCGTTGATTGATCCGGTCAAGGAAATTCCGTCGATCCTCGCCAAGATCGCTGGCGGGCTTTCGAGCCTCAGCCGCGAGCAACGCGCAATGGGTCTGGATCCCGACATTATCGCGCAGGAGCGAAAAGATGATGCGGCCCGCCTGGATGGCCTCGCCGCAGGTATGGCCGATCAGGAACGGCAGTCAGTCGGGATGCGTGCGGTGATCGCGCTCATGCAGCTTATCGCCGGGGATGATCCGGCGGATTTCACTGGCTCATTGAAAGGGGAAAGCGAGTATGAGCGAACTGATTAAGGCCGGAGCAATCTGGCTGTTTGGAACAGTCGTCAAAGATGATTGGATCTGGCCGGGTGATACCGGCCTTTTTTCTGCGAAAATGGTGATTGATGCCCTCGGGCAGTTTTCGGGTGACGTGACTGTCATGGTCAACTGTGATGGCGGCTCGCCATCTGAGGGCGAGGCGATCCGGGCAGCGCTTGAGGCGCACCCTGGCAAGGTGACTGTTAAAGTCACAGGCAACGCCCATTCCGCCGCATCGCTGATGATCATGTCAGCGGATCGCACCGAAATGTCGGCGGGTTCGCTGATGCTGGTGCATGATCCGTCCGCACCGGCCTATGGCAATCCTGATCAGCTCCGCGCTGCAGCGGATGATCTGAGCGCTATGGCAGACGCTTACGCGGCTGTCTATGCGGCCCGCGCTGGCATCACGCCTGAGGCCGCCCGCGAGATCATGAAGGCGGAAACCATGTTCAACGCGAAAGAGGCGGTTGCGGCGGGGTTTGCCGATGCTGTCACGGCTTCGGATGCGGCGGCGGATGTGGATCCGGTGATGCAATACGACGCTGCCAAGCGTGCAGCGCGCGCGGCGTTCAACCGCGCCCAAGAGGCGCAGATGAAATTCGAGGCCCAAGAGGCGGGCCTTGGCGATGGCGCAAGCCAAGAAACCGGGCAGATGCCCAATGGAAATGAGGTTGTGAACATGGTGAAACCCAATACCCAAGCGCCCGGTGCGGTGGCTCCTGCAGCTCCGGCGGCTGGTGGTGCCCTGGTGGCGCCGCAGATGCAGGCCACTCCGGCCCCCGCCGCTCCGGCCCCGGCATCTGCCCCGGCTGCGCCCGTGGCCCCTGCCTCGGCGCCTGTGATGCAGGATCCGGCTCCGGTTGCCCCGGCCCCCGCTCCGCAGATGAGCGCCACGGATGCGGTTGCCGCAGAACGCGCCCGTCAGCAGGGCATCCGCGAGGCCGCTGCGCCCTTCATGGCGCACATCCAGCAGGCGGAGGTTGACCGCATGTGCCACGACGGCACCACGCTGGAACAGGCGAACGCGCGGATCCTGGCGGTCATGTCGGCCAATCAGCCCCGTGGTGTCCGTGTCGAGATCCGGCGCGATGAGGCGCAGACGCAGGTTGAGGGCATGATTGGTGCGCTGATGCACCGCGCCAACCCGCTGATGCACGCCCTGGAAGGCCCGGCGGAGCAATACCGCGGGATGCGCCTGCGCAATCTGGCGATGCACCTTGCGGGCGGCTCCGCTGGCTTCAATGAGATCGAGACAATCCGTGCGGGTCTGCGCAGCACTTCGATCATGTCGGGCGCCATGGGCGTCTCCGACTTTGCCTATATCACCACTGAGGTGATGAACCGCACCCTGCGCGCGGCCTATGAGCGCCGGGCCTCGACGTGGCGCCGGATCTCGCGCCAGCGCAGCGCGTCCGACTTCCGCGCCATGCATTCGATTACCGCGGGCGGTGATTTCCAGCTTAAGCCGGTGGGTGAAAACGGCGAATACCTGCAGTCCACCATCACCGATGAGGCATCGGGCCTGAAGGTGGCGAAATACGGGCGCCAGATCAACCTGACCTTTGAGGCCATCGTGAATGACGATATGGGCGTGTTCGAGCGTCTGCCGGGCGATTTCGCACGGGCAGCCGGCACACTGGAAAGCAAGATTGCCTGGGGCCTGATCCGCGACAACGCCAAAACTGGCGACGGCACGGCCCTGTTCCATGCCGATCACGGCAACCTTGGTGCAGCCGGTGCAATCAGCGTGGCCACAGTTGGCCAAGGCCGCAAGGCGATGTGGGAGCAGCGCCCGGCGGGGTCCAAAGACAAGGATGATTTCATCGCCGTTTCGCCGGATCTGCTGTTTGCGCCGCCTGCGCTGGAGACTGAGGCGCTGCAGTTTGTCGCTGCGGCCACCCCGGCCAAGGCCGCAGATGCAAACCCGTTTGGTTCCACCCTGACCCCGGCGGTTGAGCCGTCGCTTGGTGCGGCGGCTGGCGGCTCGGATAGCCGCTGGTATCTGTTCGCCTCTGATCTGCCTGTTCTGGAACACGCTTTCCTGGATGGCTATGAGGCCCCGACGGTCATGACCAAAGAGGGCATGAACCCGGATGGTGTGAGCATGACCGCCCGGCACATCTTCGGCGCCACGGCGGCAGAGTTCCGCGGGGCCTACCGCCGCGGCTAATTCCTGGCCTGACGGCTGATTTCGCAAAGGGGCGCCCGATTGAGGCGCCCCTTTGCGTTTCGCACTTTCAATCCTTCTGATGCAAAGGGGAAACCCCATGAAAAACTTTATCCAGTCGGGCGAGAATATCAGCCTCGTCGCTCCCGCGGATGTGCTTTCCGGTGCGGGTGTTCTGGTTGGCTCGCTGTTTGGCGTGGCAACTGCTGACGCGCTGACCGGCGAGACCGTGACCATCGTGCGCCGCGGCGTGTTCGAGCTGCCGAAACTGTCGGCGCAGGCGTGGACTGTCGGCGCCAAGGTATACTGGAACGACACGGCCAAGGAATGCACCACGGTTGCCAGCGGCAATACCCTGGTTGGCCTTGCCGTGCAGGTTGCGGCGGATCCGTCCGATACCGGCGTTGTCCTGCTGGATGGCGGCGCGGCCACCACCTGATGCAGGGGCCGTTTCGCGGTGTCGCTGGCGCGCTGGCGCGCGCTTTTGGCGGCACCGTCACCATCCACTACGGCACGCCGCAGGCTCGCGATGTAACCGCCATTTTCCGCAAGGTTCCGTTCCGTACACCGGCGGCGGATGGCGCTGAGATCGAAAGCCTTGTTCCAACCCTGCGCGCCTCGCGCGAAGTGATGGCGGATCTCGCTGGGGGGGATCTGATCGACCCGAAAGACGGGCAGATCTACAAATTCCTCTTTGAGCAAGAAAGCTCAAGCCCGGCCTCTGATGCGCTGATCACTGCGGAATTGGAGGAAATGCCGTGAGCGACACGCTGATTGCGAAAGAGCTGCGGCATCGCTTCAAGGCTGCGATCCTGGCGGGCGAGTTCACTGTTGATGAGGGTGGCGAGGCCATTGCTGTCAAGATCCTGGACACGCTGCCCGCGGGCTGGGTGATCAAGGATGAAAAGCTGCCCGCCCTCTATGTGTTCGCCACTGGCGAGGGGCTGGACCACAACCAAAGCATAAGCGAGGTGGAGCGCAGCCTTTCCCTTGCGGTGGCACTGATGGCACGCCCCGGCGGTGATCCGATGGATCAGCTGGATGATATGCAGCTTGCCGTTGAGCTAAAGGTGTTGGCCGCGGGAACGTTCGGCCTCGCCAAGTCCTGCCGCCTGCTGTCGGTGGAGATCGCGCGCAACAATGGCGCGCCGGTCGTCGGCACGCGGATCATGAATTATGAGATTGTCTTTGGCGCCACGCCGGATGATCCATCCCTTTAACCCCTGAAATTTCGGAGGATCTGATATGCCTGTGACTTCGGCACAGATCGGCATGGGCGCTACCTTTTCCATCGGCGATGGATTTGATGGCGGCTCGATTGGCTACGCCAAAGTGGGCGAGGTAACGGGGATCACCTCGCTTACGATCACCCGCGAAACCATCGACACGACCCACCTGGAAAGCCCGGATGATTTCCGGGAGTACATCGCGGGCCTGCTGGATACAGATCCGGCAACCATTGCATTCAACTATGTCCCGTCGGCTGCGGATCCGCTCTATGCCGCGATGATTGCGGGCAAGGGTGATTTCCGCATCACCTATCCCAATGGCGTCAAGATGGATTTTTCCGGCATTCCTCAGTCCTGGAAGCCCGGCGACCCTTCGCCAACCACGATGGCCGGGGAGTTCACCGTGAAGGCTTCCGGCAAGCCGACGCTGAGCGCGTAACTGAAGGGCGGCCCGGTGCCGCCCTTCGCATTTCAAATACAGAAAAGAGGCGCTCTGATGGCGAACAAGGTGCGCGGCGAGATCTCCGCGAAATTCGACGGCAAGGGTATCAAGCTTGTCCTTTCAACCAATTCGATCTGCGAGCTGGAAGAAAAAGTGGGCTGTGGCATTCAGGACTTCCTTGATCGTTTCCGGGACACGGGCAAGATCCAGATGAAGGATACCCGCCTGATGTTCTGGGCGCTGATGCTTGAGGATCGCGAGGATGCCACGATCAAAGACGCAGGGCGCCTGATCGACCAATTGAAGGGCAAGGAGCACAGCATCATGAGCGATGCGGTTCTTGCGGCTTTCCCTGACGCTGAGGGCGAGCCGGGAAAGTAGACGGCGGGGCGGCGGTTTGGGACTGGCTTGAGCTGCACCGGGTCTATGTCTCCTATGGCCTGGACCCGGATAGCTTCTGGCACATCACTCCGCGGGAAATGGTTGCCCGGATAGAAGGTGCAAACCGCCGCATGTCTGCTGAGCAGGATGGCCGGGCGTGGCTTGCCTGGACCACTGCCGCGCTGACGCGGCAGCAGAAGTTGCCGGAGCTTTCAAGCCTTCTCTCGCGGAGTGAGCCGCAAGCCCCGCAAACCCCTGCAGAGCAGGAAATCTCACTAGACATGTTGTTCCTCGCCTGGGGCGGGGATCCGGTGGAACTGGCGCAGATGCGCGAGCGGAAAGGGGCTGATTGATGGCAAGCCAAAATATCGGTGATCTCAAGATTCGGATCGGCGGGGATACCAAGGATCTCGCCCGTGGTATTGGTCGGGCGAAGGCCATGATCCAAGGCTTTGCTCGTGTCTCCAAGGTGGCCGCGGGTGTGGCTGCGGCGTCCTTTGCTGCGGCTTCCGCCGGGCTGACGGCCATGACCAAGGGCGGCCTATCCTATGTGGATGCGCAGGCCAAAATGGCGCGTTCCGTGGATGGCACCATTGACGGGCTGCGCGCCCTGCAGATCGCGGGCGGATATGCCGGCGCGTCTGTGGAGCAGGTCAACGGCGCGGTGCAGCAGATGGGCAAGCGTCTGGCAGAGGCTGCCCGCGAGGGCAAAGGCCCGGCAGCGGATGCCCTGAAACTGCTGGGCCTGAATGCGCAAGCGCTGATGGATATGGATGTTGATCAGCGGGTTGGCGTGATCGCTGACCGGATCAATGATATGGGCATGAGCGCGCAAGATGCCTCCGGTATCATGCGTGAGCTTGGTGTTCGCAGCAATGAGATGGCGCTTGTGATGCTGCAAGGATCCGGCGCCATCAGGTCGGCGCGCGATGAGGTGCAGAAGTTCGGGATAAGCCTGAGCGCCGATGCAGCCGCGGGTGTCGAAAGCGCAAATGATGCGCTGTCAAAAATCTCGTTTGTGATGGAGGGGATGCGCAATCAGCTTGCAGTAGGGCTTGCTCCGCTGCTTGAGCGGCTGGCGGTAGATTTCCAGAATGCCAGCGTTGCAGGCGGGCCGCTGCAAACGGCGGTAACGGCGCTGGTGGGCGCGTTTTCCGATCTCGCAACGGCAATCCTGGACCCGGCCTTTGTTGAGGCTGCAGCGCTGTTCGGTTCGACCATTGCCCGCGGCGTTGCCCTTGCGGCTGAGGCCGCTGTTGTGCTGGCTGAAAACGCAGAGCTGGCCGGGCTGGCAATGGTAGCGCTTGGCGGCGCAATGGCCTTCTTTTCGGGGCCAATCGGCCTTGCCATCGCGGCGGTTGCGGGTGGGGTGTTCCTGCTATCAACCCGGCTGGGTGAGGCTGAGACGGCTGCGTATGACGCTGCTGAGGCAGAGCGGCAATTGTCGGTTGCTCTGGATGGCCTTGACACGTCGAGTGAAGGGGCAGTGGATGCAGCTATTGCATTGACCGGTAAGCACATTGAGCAGGCCGATGCAGCATTGCGAGCTGCTGAGGCAGAATATGCTCTCGCTCGTGCGCAGGCAGAAAGCGCCCTTGCTACTGCTCAAATGAAGGAGGGGGCGCATTTTACTCAGTTGGTTGGGCTTCCTGAGGAAATCGAAAACGCCAAGCAGGATCTGGCCGATCTTGACCAATACTACCAAGAGAAGGTTGATAGCCTTGCGGCCCATAAGACGCGATTGGGAAAGTCACTGCAGGGGATCTACCAGCGGCAGTATCCTGGCCGCGGTGAGCGTGGGTCTGTTGACGGTGAAGGCGCGTCCGATGATGGCGGCAGTGGTGATCCCCTTGGCGCCAATAAGGCCCGCGAAGCGCTGGAGAGGCTGGTTGGGGTGATCGACCCTGCTGCAGCCAAGGCCCAGCGTTTGGCGGAGGGCATGGCTGTTCTGAATGCCGCCTTGAAAGAGGGGGTGATTGATCAGGACGAATACAACAACCGCGTTGATCAGCTCAATCAATCCCTGGCCGAAACCCCTGACAAAACGGGTTCGGCGGCCTCGGGTCTGTCCAAGCTTAAGGATAAGCTTGGTGAAAGCGGCGATGCTGCGACCACTATGGCAGATGATCTAAATTCTGCCATTGGATCTCTGATCGACCGCATCGGCAGCGGAACGGATGTGCTGCGCGAGTTCGCGGTTGAGCTGTTCAAGATCTTTGCGGTGCGCGGGATTTCCAAGATCCTCGGTGGTGATGATTGGCTGAGCACTCCGCTCATTGGCAAAAACGCCCTTGGAACCGACAACTGGCGCGGCGGCCTGTCCTGGGTAGGTGAGCGCGGGCCGGAGCTGGTCAATCTGCCGATGGGTGCGCAGGTCATTCCGAATAACCGGCTGGAAAGCGTGTTTGGCAGTGGTGGCGGCGGTTTCACCTACGCGCCCCAAATTGACGCCCGCGGCGCCTCGCTATCGGCGGTTCAGGAGCTGGAAACGCGGATGGCGCAGGACGCGGTTCAATTTGACGCCAAGGTGCAGCAGGCAATTCAGCGTGCCAAGATTGGGAGAAAGCTCAAGTGATTGTGTTCCCTCGCACTGACATTTTCGACCTTTGCAAGATCAGGACCGCAAAATTCTGGCCTCTCCTGCGGCAGGAATTGAGCCGCACGGCGGGCGCGGGTTCGCAGGCCAAAGATCTCGGTTCGCCCCTGTGGGCGGCCAGCTACACCACGGCGCCTGCGCGTCTTCGCGACGCGCAGGCGATAGAGGCGGCCCTGATCTCGCTGAATGGATCGGTTGGGTCTTTCCTGGCCTATGATACCCGCCGCCCGTTTCCGGCGGCACATGCGGATGGCAATTTTGCAGATACGGCGCAAATCGCTGCGCTGGATGCGGAAAACGCCTTTCATCTGACGCTTGGCGGTCTTCCGCAAGGGTTCACCTTGAGCGCTGGCGACTATCTCGGGTTCTCCTTTGGCCCCAAGCCTAGCCGGGCGCTGCACATCGTGACAATCGGCGGGGTGGCCGGTGCCAATGGTGAGATCCCATTGACTGTTTCCCCCTGGGTTCGCCCTGGGACTTTGGTGGGGGCCGCCGTCACACTGAAGCGGGCGCCCTGTGAAATGTCCCTGGATGGCGCTCCGCCGGAGCCTTCGCCTGAGGGCATGGTTGCCAGCACTAACAGCTTTTCGGCTGTGCAGATCTTCTGACGAAATAGAAAATTCGGGGTGTTAGATGGCTCGGGAAATTCCTGCGGCTACTCAGGCATTGCTTGAGGGCAGTACTCTTGTTTTGCGCGATTTCATGCGGATCACGGCGCGGCGCCGGGATGATGGCACGCCTGTTTCGGAATGCTTTTGGTCTGATCTGGGTGATGTGAATGTCCCGGTGATCGACCCGAAAACCCGCCTGCCGGTTTCGTATGACTTCAAGGGTGTGGGTTCGCTGATCGCAATGGACCCTATTCCGATGGTGTCCAATCTGACGGTGCAGCGCATATCTGTTCAGTTCTCCCAGTTGGAAGGTCGGATAAACGAATTGCTGCGCACCTATAACCTGGCGCAAGCGGGCGTTGAGATCTGGCGCGGCGAATTTGACCCGGCGACGATGCGGATGCTGGAACCGGCTGAGGTGCGTTTTGTCGGTTACGTAGATGATGCGCCTGTGAATACACCCCCAGAGGGTGAGGCCGGTGAGATCACTATTGGATGTGTATCGACGGGGCAGGAGCTAACGCGCTCAAACCCGGATGTGCGTTCGCACGAAAGCCAGCAGCTCCGCGCGCCCGGTGACGACTTTTTCAAGGACGTGTCGAGCGTTGATAAGATCGTTATCTTTTGGGGCGGCCCGCGGCGGATCAAGGCGGTGGGGATTGAGGAGTGAGCGCGGCAGGTTCCATCCGGCCCGCCCGCTGGAATGAGCGTTTCGCGGTTCTGAAGCTGGCGCGGGATTTTCATGCGGCATCGGGCATCCCGTTTCCGTTCGATCCTGCGCACGCGTCTCAGACCGCTCAGAGCTTTATTGAGGATCCTGACAAGCTGTGCCTTGTCCTTGAGGTTTCCGGCGCTTTGCGGGGCGTTTTGGCGGCGTCCTGGGCTGTTTCTCCGCTGGCCCCTGTGCGGTTGGCGCAGGAAGTGATTTTTTGGCTGGATCCGCAGCACCGCGGATCCGCAGCCCGCAAGATGCTGTCTGCCTATGAAGAATGGGCGCGCGGCCAACAATGCGATGCCGCCGGGCTGGCGGCGCTGAATGATCCGCGGGTTTCGCGGTTCTTTGGTGCCGCGGGTTTCAAGCCGGTGGAAAACAAGTTTCTCAAAATTCTGGGGTAAGATATGGCGGTTTTTACGGCTATCGCTGTCGCCGTTAAGGCGGTGGCTGCATGGACCATTACCGTTGGTGGTGTGTCCATTGCTGTTGGCAGTTTTCTGCTGAAAGCGGCGGTCAGTTTTGGAACCTCTGCACTTACAAAGGCCCTTGCCGGTGAGGATAGTGGCCCCGATAACTTCCCAATTCAAGGGAGCCTCAGGGCGGGCGGACAAGTGCCTCGCGCCTTCATGTTTGGCCCTGGCGGGACTTCTGGGTCTCTTACTTGGCATAGCGAGTGGGGCAATCATGGGGGAACCCCGAATTTCTACTATACGCAGGTTATCGCGTTGTCCGATGTCCCCGTTTCCGGGTTGCGGCGTTGGTTTGTAAACGGACGGCCTGTTACGCTTGAGGACACGGGGAATGACGCTGGTCTGGCCGCCGTCGAGTACCGGGTGAATGGGAGTGATCACGCCTTTATCCGGTTCTATGATGGCACGCAGACTGAGGCTTGCCCGTTTCTAACAGATTGGGTTTCGGAGCGGGCGCCGCGCCACTATTCGCGCAGCCGGATCGGGGTTGGGGTTGCCTATGCTGTGGTGACTTTCGCCCTGAATAATGAGCTGTTTTCCGGATTGCCATCCAGTTTTTTTGAGCTGGATGGCATCAAACTCTATGACGTGTCCAAGGATAGCACCGCCGGCGGCTCTGGTTCGCATCGCTGGGATGATCAATCGACCTGGGGCGGCGATGGCGACGCGTTGCCCGCCGTGCAAGCCTACAATCTGGCGCGCGGGGTCTATTTTAGGCGCACGTTCTTGAGTGGTGCCTTGGAGGAAAGCGGCACAGTTGAGCTGGAAGCCAGCGCGACAAAGCTTTCGTTTGAGATCGTCGGTGGCGGCGGCGGCGGCGGCAGTAGTGCATCTGCGGGCGGAGCCACCACGGTCACCCTCAAGGATGGCGCAACCGTGGTGCAGGTCTGGACCGTGCAAGGGGGCAGTGCCGGTTATGGTGCCTCTGGCGGAGTTTATCCTCAGGCTGCCGGTGGTGTATCTCCGCTTTCGCCGAGTGGCGACGGCGGGGCAGGTTACCCCCGCAAGACCACAAGGAACTCGGGCGGTGAAGAAGTCATCAGCACGGGCGCTTGGGGCGGCGGCGCTGGGGAATACCTCGCCGTCCAAAACTATGACATTTCCGGGCTTTCAGATCCGAAAGTTGAGGTGACTGTCGGCGCTGGCGGGGCCGGGAATGGCGGCAAAGGCCGTGATGGCGGGATCTCCTACCAGGCTGATATTGCGCCATCCGCGGTTCAATCGCAGTGGGTGTACGGGATGCAGGGTGTTTTTCCTGCCAGCCTTCCTGCGGCGCATTGGATCGGCCAGATCGGGAAGTGCCGCAGCCAGATTGAAAGCGGCGCCGGTATGGAACCGGCCTACCGCTGCGCGGGTGAGATCCCGGTAAGCAGCGAGTTGGGGGCTGCCTTTGAGGCAATTCTTACCTCTTGTGCAGGCCGCATGAGCGAAATGGGGGGGGGCTACAAGATCTATGTTGGTGCCCCGGATGATCCTGTTGCTCATATTGAGGATGGGGATATTTCGAGCCTTGCGCCGCAAAGCTTTACCCCGTTTCTCGGGCTGGCTGAAACGGTCAACGGCATCACGGCATCTTACCCGGTGCCCGATGAAATGTTTGCGTTGCGCTCTACTCCGCCGCTCTACAGCGCGAAATATGAGGCAGAGGACGGCGGGCGGCGGCTCCTGGCGAATGTGCAGCTTTCCCTTGTGCCCTTCCCGGCCCAAGCTCAACGGCTCGTAAAGGGCGAGCTGGATGCTGCCCGCCGTGCCCGGCGGTTTTCCTTCACGCTGATGCCGCGCTTTCGTCTGTTGGAGCCGGGCGACACACTGACCTTTACCAGTGTTCGCAACGGCTTTGTTAACAAGCTGTTCCGTGTGGATGGGATTATTGATCTGCCGAATGGGGATCTGATCGTTGACATTACGGAAGTCGATCCGGCGGATCATGGCAGTTGGGAGCCTTCGACCGATTACAGGGATGTAACCCCGGCCCCGGTTTTCCCGGTCACGCCGGTTCCGCAAACTGTGGTTGGCTTTGATCCCATCGCGGCAAACGTAACTGATGGCGGCGGTGTGTCATGTCGCCCTGGCCTATTGATGCAGTGGGATGGGACGATTGAGGACGTTGCGGGCATCAAGTTTCAGGTGCGTGTTGCTGAAACCGGGGTTGTCGTTTCTCGTTCGCAGACCCGTGATTTTGATGAGGGTAGCCTGCTGGTTTCAGAGGGTATCCTTGCGGATCAAGAGTATCAGGCGCGGGCTAAGTACATCCCCGGATCAGCACGCCGCGCCATCTGGACAGGCTGGGAAACGGTTGCTGCAGATGATGTGCGGATTTCCCCGGGTGATCTGTCCGATCAGACTTGGGGCAACATCTCAAATGATGCTGCCGTCATTGCGGGGGCTTTGGATGATGGCCTTGCTGCCTCGCGCATAGATCCAATTGATGCGGAATTGCAGCGGGTGAACCGGGATCTGCGGCTTCGCGAGATTGAACAACGGTCTGTGGCGGAAGCCCTCGGCGTGATCAATGGGCAGGTGCTTTGGGCGATTAGCCGCGTGGCCGATGTTGATGGCCGTCTTGCCGATGCTGGAATTGTTCAAGATCCTGAAACTGGCGCGGTTCGGATCTTTGGTCTTGAGGCGGAAGCGGAGCGGGTAAGTGAGGTGGAAATCCGCCTTTCCGCTGCGGAGGCCAATATCAGCCTTTCGGCGACGCAAGCCTGGGTCAATCAGCAGATCTCGAACGCTGTTCTTGATCCAAGCCAAATCCCGATGCTGGATGATTTGCAGGTGCAAGTTAATCAGGTGCAGCTTGATCTTGACGCCAATAGCGCGGCGATTTCGGCCAAGGCGGATCAGTCCGTTGTCAGCGGTCTGGATGTGCGCCTGACGTCGGCAGAGGTGGCGATTGATGCGGCGACCGGCCAAATTGCATTGAAGGTGGATCAATCCGAATTCGATGCGGTGGAAACCCGCCTGCAAAGCGCGGAAGTCCAGATCAACACGTTCGACGGCCCCAGTATCACGCAAAGCGTGGTTGACACGCGCCACTTGCAGAACGCGCAGGATCTGGCTGATGTGGCCACCCTGGCGCAGCTCTTGCAGGTGTATGAGGGGCGTGAGGCGATCCGTACGGATATCGCCTATGCAACGCAGGACCTACATGCGCGTGTGGATGAAGAGAGCGCCGCGCGGGCGTCCATCGTTGCCACCCTGGGGGCGGCGATTGATGGCAATCTTGGCCTCATCCGCGAGGAAACCAAGGTGCGCGCGTCCGAGAATGCGGCGCGGGCCGCGGAGATCAAGACGCTTGAGGCGGAAACCGCTGGGAATTCCGGGGCGATCACTGAGATCAACCGGGTGGCGGCTGACAGTGCCTCAAGCGTTGCGCGGGCGGTGCATCAGGTTCAGTTGGATGTGTCGGCGGTTGAGGGTGGCACGGCGGCCAATGCTTCGGCTCTTGGCGCGCTGACCACGCGGGTCAGCGCGGCGGAAGGTGATATCGTTTCTGTGTCTCAGGATCTGGTGTCGCTTGAGGCGCGCGTTGATAGTGCAGAGGGGGATATCTCCGGCCTTTCGACGGCGCAGGCCCAACTTACCTCGCAGGTCACTGCGGCAGAGGGCGAAATTACCAGCCAGGGACAGGATCTGGTCTCACTGGACAGCCGCCTGACCAATGCGGAGGGAAATATCTCCGGTCAGGCAACTGCAGTTCAGCAGTTGGATACCCGTGTCACCAGTGCTGAGGGCACCATCAGCAGTCAGGCATCCGCGATCACCTCATTGCAAACGGACGTTGGCGGCAACAGCGCGAGCATTTCGCAGGCGCTGACCGCCATTGACGGGATCGAGGCGGAATACACGCTGCGGATCGACAACAATGGGCATGTGGCCGGTATGGTTCTGCGCTCGGATCTCGATAACAACGGCGTGCCTGCCTCTGAGGTGGCTTTTCAGGCGGACAAGTTTGCGATTGTCTCTGCGGATGGTGCGCAAAAGCGCAGCCCCTTTGTGGTCTACACAGAGGATACCGTTGTTGGTGGCGTAACGGTGCCTGCGGGCGTCTACATGCGCAAGGCCGCGATCCGCAACGGATCAGTCGGCAACGCCGAAATCGCTGGCAGCCTGAAATCTGACAACTACGCGGAGGATGCCAACGGGATCCCCACGGAAGGCATCAAGATTGATTTCAGGAACGATCAGATCAAGGCGGCGGGACTTGTGCTGTCCCGCCCGATGGTTCTGGCGCAAGGCAGCTTCACTGCCTCGGGCACGGCCAGCAACGGTTCCCGCTGGTCCTTTGTGAACACGGGGATCCGGGTTGGGAAAAATGATGTGTGGCAGGCGCAGACGGTCGCGCTTGTGGCTGCCGCCGCAATTACCTCCGGCGGCACGGCCCCCGGAGGGTTTGATCCAGACAACACGTTCTGGACCCTCAATTCCAGCATCCAGCCCGGCGCGCGGTGGTTCGGGTTTCCTGGCAGCCAGCCTGCCGCGGTCTGGCGGCGGGATCCTGCGGTTCTCGTTGATCCCTACTGGGCTAGCGGGACCGATCAGCGCCTGTTCTTGGCGATAGATCTGGAAGCTGTGGGCGGCGTGTATTTCGACAATCCGAAAATCGAATGGACGGTTTTCCAAGTAACGTAAAGGAGCCTGTTTTATGGCATGGGTGAAATCGGGCACGGTGGCGGTTACCAATGGATCGCCGGTTGTGACGGGCACCGGAACCGGCTGGTTCGGTAGCTTGCAGAATGGCTGGGCCTTCGTCGGCCCGGATGGGCGGACCTATGAGATCCTGACGGTGGACAACGCCACCGCGATCACCTTGGCCACCAACTACCAAGGTTCCACAGCATCGGGGCAGGTCTACGCGGCCATGCCAACAAGTTCGCTGGCTGCGGATCTGACTGCTGCTCTGCAATCGCTGATCGTGGGGTTCCAAGCTGCGAAGGATCTGCTCGATGGCGGGTATTTCGCGAATGCACTGGCCGCCTTCAACACCGACCGCGATACCGGCGTCGAACTGGTCGGCACGAATGAAATCGGCCTCAAGGCCGGTGATGTACTGCAGCTGATCCTCAAGGGCGGGGTGGCAACCGGGGCAGCGGTGCAGTCGGATGGGGCGGATGCCACGGATGGCAAGCTGTTGAAGGCAAATGCTTACGGCTGGGGCGGCAAAGCCCTTACGGTGCCGAATGATAACCTGGATGACATCACCGTTGCGGGGAATTACTTCCTGACTACGGCGGTGCTGGCTGCTTCCACTCTGCCTGCCGGTCACGGTTTCAGCTCCGGGTCCTGCCTGATCCACTTTCAGTTTAATGCCGATAACTCAGCTCAATTCCTGATCGCGCACGGCACCGGGTATGCCTTTACGCGGATCAAGGATGGCGGGGTGTGGCAGCCGTGGGCGTTGCTGTATTCCAACACCAGCCTTCTCGGTACTGTCTCTCAATCCGGCGGTACCCCGACTGGCGCGGTGATCGAGCGCGGCAACAATGCGAGTGGCGAGTACGTGCGGTTTGCGGATGGCACGCAGGTGTGCTGGTCAAACGGCTTCACAGCCGACAGCACCGCTGCGACGGGCAATGTTTTCGCGTGGGCAAATTACCAAACGTGGAACTTCCCGGCCGCATTTATAGTCTCACCATTGGTATCGGTAGGCGGGCGGTCCAACGCCCTTAGCTGCTGGGGCTCAGCTGGGGGCATCAGCGCCTCGAAAGCTGACATTGGCTGCATGACGACAATTTCGCAAACCGCCCGCACAGTCTCCGCAGTGGCGGTTGGCCGCTGGTTCTAAAGGAGATTTCCTATGCAAATAAACTGGACCCCCGTGCGCCGGGATGAGGCGCTGACCGTCACCAAGCAGGGTGACGCTCTAACCATCAACGGCGAGGTTTTCGATTTTGCCCCGTTGACCGACGGCGCGACCCTGCCGCGCGATGCCGTGGCCTGCGACTGGTTGGCCTCAGATGTTGAGCGCGTGAGTGGCGAACTTCACCTAACGCTGTTGTTGCCACATGGCGCCGATGCACCGGAGGTTACCCGGTTCCCGCAGCCGGTGGCTATGGCCGGTGACGGGCCGGTGCCCGTGCCGCCGCATAGCGCCCCCGAACAGGAGTAAAAGGCATGAGCAATATCAACTTTTCGCAGGCCGTGACCGCAGAGGCTAAAACCGCGGCTGCCCGCGCAGCCCTCTACACCACCTTGGCCGATATCCGCTGGCAGCACGAGACTGGTGGCATCACCCTGGCAGACGGGACCGTGATGAGTACCGATGACCGCAGCACCGCAAAGCTGACCGCCAGGGTAACGAGCTTGCAGAATGGCATGGTCACGGCCCCCATCAACTTCAAGTTCCCGGATGGCTGGCGGGCGGTCAGCCAAGCGGAGATCGAGGCAGTGGCCGGTGCCGTCGCGCAGCATGTGCAGTCATGCTTCGACGCGGAATTGACCGTTTCCGAACAGATCGCGGCGCTGGATGACGTTGAGGTACCGGCGTTCGATGTGCGGGCGGCTTTTGACGAGGCGCTGTCAGCCTGAATTGAAGATCTGTCGCCGCGCGGAATGACTGCGGCGGCTTCAATGTGATGCGGCCCGCCAACTGGCGGGCCTTTTCTTTGGGGAAGTGAAAACATGAAGCTTTTGGAAAACTGGAAATCCGTCCTGTTCGGGGCGTGGTCTGTCTATGCCCTGGTGATCTCGACCCTGCTTTCTGCAGCGGCGGTGTTTGTCGGCATGGTGGATGCGCGGTTGCTCGGTCTTGATCCTGTGGTGTTCGCCGCCCTGGCCTCGGTGGCGTCTGCTGTGGGTGTTGTGGCCCGTATCGTCCAGCAGGTCACGATTGGCGAGGTTCTGCGCAAGTTCCGTGGTGATGTGTCGGGTGCTGTGCGGCGCGGTGTATTGGCGGCGATGGCGGCGGGCGCGGTTGCCAGTGCAGCGGCCTTTGTGGCCCCCTGGGAGGGGGAGCGTACAACCACATACATTGATGCGGTTGGTGTGCCTACGGTCTGCTATGGCCACACCTCGGGCGTGAAGCTGGGTGATACCTACACCCCGGCGGAATGCAAGGAGATGTTGCGCGCGGAGCTGCAAGAGTTTGCCGCCAAGCTGGGCCGCTGTCTCACTGCTCCGTTGCCTGAGAGGGCGGCTGTTGCCTTCTTGAGCTGGTCTTACAATGTCGGCCCCGGGGCGGCCTGCCGCTCAACTCTGGTGCGCAAAGCCAATGCCGGGGATCTGCGCGGCGCCTGCGATGAGCTGCTGCGGTGGGACAAGGGCCGCATCAACGGCAAACTGCAACGGATCCGCGGCCTGACCAACCGGCGCGAGGCCGAACACCGCCTTTGCCTGCAGTCTCTTGAGCCGCGCCGTTCGTGGTTTCAGGTGTTCCGGTGATCCGGGCGGCATTGGCCGCCTTCAGCGCCCACCCTGCGATCAGAGCGGCGCTATTGGTGGCGGCGGGCGCTCTGATCCTTTCCGCCCTCCTGTGGGGCGCTGTGGAGCGCCTGCGGGCCGATGCGGCGGCTGACGCGCGCCGTGATCTGGATGTGCAGCAAGCTCAAGAGGTGAAAAATGCAATCAAAAGGGCTGCGCCTGGGCCTCGCCCTGCTGGCGCTGAGTTTCTTGACTGCCTGCGCCGGGGAGGGCCGGGCTGTCTTTGACGCCTCGGCGGTTCCTGAGCCGCCGCAATACACGGCGAAATTCAAGCGCGATCTGGCGGCTGAGATCGAGGCCGCACCGCGCAATGATCTGATCATTCAAGCGCTCGTTGATGCCTCGCAGCATTATGACCGCATCCGGCGCTTGAAGGGGAAAAAGGGGAAACCCCAACATGAGTAGTAAACGCAAGACCGGGGCCAAGGATCCGGCGCGGGCGCAACGTATCAAAGACGCGCTAGAGGCGGCACTGAGGGATGGTTTCGACCCGTTCCGTGATCCGCGCGGCGGAAAGGGGTCCTCTGTCGTTGAGGCTGCCCGCAGGCTTACAGAGCGAGGCTATAAGACAAGCGAACGGATGGTGCGTTCTTTCCTGCAGGTTCAGGCTGCGGCTGAGGCCCGCGGCGATGAGCATTTCCTGCCGGATTGGGATTTGTTCGCCAAGCCTGGGGCGCCTGCGGCGGCGTTCCGCAAGGGTGAGGTGCGCCGATGGCTTCTGACCTCGGCGCAGGATGATACGGATGTTCATCTGCGCTTTTGGTCCAACCTGCAGGCATACGCCCGCCACATTGGCGCAGAGGTGGTGGTTGGCGGCTTCACCTACAATCACGCGCTGTTTTCCGATCACCAGACCCGCAACGCGCAGTTTGCGCGCGAGGTTGAGCTGTTTATCCGGTTTGATGCGTATGACTGCGGACCGGTGCTGTTCTGCGCGGAAATGAACACGCTGCCAACTGCGGTGCGCCCGCTGAGCGGTCTGACCACATACGCGCAGGGCCGCACGGCGGTTTTCCCGCACGCCAAGCTTGCCTTTGAAAGCGTTCCGGCCATGCCCGGAAAGTTTGTGCCATCGGTCATGACCACAGGCGCCTGCACGGTGCCGAATTACGTAAAGAAAAAGGCTGGCCTCAAGGCTGAGTTCCACCATGTCCTGGGCGCCACGCTGGTTGAGGCTGATGATCGCGGGAACGCGTGGTGCCGCCAGATCAGTGCCACCTCTGACGGCGCGTTTCAGGATCTTGACGTGATCGTGCGGAGCGGGCGGATTAGCACCGGCAACCGCGTCAAGGCTGTGACTTTCGGGGATATTCACATCCCCAGCCTTGAGGGTGATGTGTTTCAAGCGCTTTGGGGGCGGCATGGCGCAAGCCTGATCGACGCCCTGCGCCCGGAATATCAGTTCATCCATGATCTAATGTCGTTTGAAATGGCGTCGCGCCATGTGGACGGCGATCCGATCCATCGCGCCCGGATGCAGGCCGCCGGCCTTTCTGGCATTCGCTGGCAAGTGCGCGAGGGCGCCCGGTTCCTGCGCCAGATTGAGCGTGAAACCTGCCGCACGGTCATGATCGAAAGCAACCATGATGATCGGCTGATGCAGTGGGCGCGCAAGGATGTTGACCGGATGGACACGGGCAACGCCGAATACTGGCATGAGTGCAATCTTGAGCTTCTACGGGCGATCCGCGAGGAACGGGAGGGCTTCAACCTCTGCCGCTGGGCGCTCAAGAACGAGGATCCCCGCCAGCTTGAGGGGTTCGACTTTGTGCCAATGGGCGGATCTTTCGTGATCTGTCAGGACAGCGGCGGCATCGAATGCGGGATGCACGGCCATCAGGGGCCAAATGGATCGCGCGGCACTGCAGTGGGTCTTGCAAAGATGGGCACGCGGCTCACGATTGCCGACAAGCACAGTCCGCAAATCCTTGATGGCGTCTATATCGCTGGCATGACAGGGGATTTGGATCAGGGTTACAACAACGGCCCGTCGAGCTGGCAGCGCGCTCATGTGATCACTTACGCCAATGGCAAGCGCACGCTGGTCAATCAGGCGCCGGATGCGAGGTGGCAGGCCGATGGCTAAGCGTCCTTGCCCTCAGTTTGGTCATGCGGGCCAATCCCGCCGCGGATCCGCGCTTGAGGCCGCCTTGAATGTGCTGATCGGCTGTGTGGTGTCGGCGGCTGGCAGCGCGGTGTTTCTGCCGTTGGTCGGCTTGCCTGCGCCTTCGGCGGGCCAGCATATCGCTTTGGCGTTTCTGTTCACACTTCTTTCGCTGGCGCGGTCCTACGGCCTGCGCCGCCTGTTCAATCGCTTGGGGCTATAATCATGCAATGCAAACGATGCGAGGGCGCTGGCGCCCTCGATTGGCTGGGCCACAATGAGTGTGCGGCCTGCAGGGGTTCGGGCGTTTCGCCGTTTGAGATGGATTTGTGCGGGGCGGCCCGGCTGCTGCTCATCGGCCATGGCCGCCACGGCAAGGATACCGTTGGTGAGCTGCTTTCCGAAAGTTATGGGATGCGCTCAGTGTCCAGCTCGGAGTTTGCCGCCCGGAAGGCGGTTTTCCCGTTGATGCGTGATGTTTACCCGGATTGGCGCGCTTGTTTCGAGGATCGTGCAAATCACCGTGAGCTGTGGTTTCATGCAATTGCGGCTTACAATCTCCGCCCTGGCCCGATGCTGGCGGAGCAGATCCTTGAGCATCACGATATTTACACCGGAATGCGGCGCCGTGATGAATTTGAGCGCTCGCGGCATCTCTTCGACCTGGTGATTTGGGTTGATGCGTCGAATCGCCTGCCGCCTGAGCCGCCTGGATCTATGCAATTGACCGCCGCGGATGCTGATTGGATCATTGATAACAACGGCTCTGAGGCGGCGCTTTCGGGCGAGGCGGCGAGGCTCGCCAGCGTGATAGAGAATCGGCTGATCTTGGCTGAGGCTTGCGGGCGCCACTTCTAGTCCCGCGAACCGTTTTTTTCTGGTGGAACACCATGCGAACACACTTCCCGGATTTTTCCCGGAAAAAGTGGGAAGAGAACGGGGATAAACATTAAAGGTATGCAGTGAACCTTAAAAGGTTCGACCTGTTCGCGGATGCGGCACTGCAAGAAAGATGTTTGTTTTCAGTTGGTTACTTGGGGAAATCTGGTGCTGCTGGAGAGAATTGAACTCTCGACCTCTCCCTTACCAAGGGAGTGCTCTACCTCTGAGCTACAGCAGCGCCGGTGAGGGGGCTTTTAGGCATAAACGCGGAGGGGTGCAAGAGCATTCTGGACGGTTTTTTTGCACTCAGTTACAGAAGGTCCATGTCAGAGAAGAAAACCCCAAAAAGCGGCAGTTCTTCCGCCTCCCGCGAAGACCGGCTGAAGGCCGCGCTGAAGGCAAACATGGCGCGGCGCAAGGCCCAGGCCAAGGCGCGCGCGGTGAAACAGGACCAACAAAACAAGAAGAGCGGAGAGTAAAGGCAGATGGATTCGATTCTGGTGACGGGCAACGGCCCGCTGAACGGGCAGATCCCGATTGCGGGCGCCAAGAACGCCTGCCTCACGCTGATGCCCGCCACGCTCCTGAGCGAAGAGCCGCTGACGCTGACCAACGCCCCGCGGCTGAGCGACATCAAGACGATGACGCAGCTGCTGCAATCCTTGGGCGCAGAGGTCTCCAGCCTGCAGGACGGCCAGGTGCTTGCAATGTCGAGCCATGACCTCACCAGCCACGTCGCCGACTACGATATCGTGCGCAAGATGCGCGCCTCCAACCTGGTGCTCGGGCCGATGCTGGCCCGGCTGGGCCAGGCGGTGGTGTCGCTGCCGGGCGGCTGCGCGATCGGGGCGCGGCCGATGGACCTGCACATCCACGGCCTGGAGGCGCTGGGCGCGGAGATCGAACTCAAGGACGGCTACCTGCACGCCAGGGCGCCCAAGGGGCTGAAGGGCGCGGTCGTGGAGTTGAGCTTTGCCTCGGTCGGGGCGACCGAAAACATCATGATGGCGGCCACGCTCGCCAAGGGCACCACTGTCATCAAGAACGCGGCGCGCGAGCCGGAGATCGCCGATCTGGCCGATTGCCTGCGTAAGATGGGCGCCCAGATCGAAGGCGACGGCAGCCCTGACATCACCATCCAGGGCGTCGACCGGCTGCATGGCGCCACCCACCAGGTGGTGACCGACCGGATCGAGCTCGGCACCTACATGCTGGCGCCCGCAATCTGCGGCGGCGAGGTGGAGCTGCTGGGCGGCCGCATCGGCCTGGTCGGCGCCTTCTGCGAGAAGCTCGACGCGGCCGGTATTCATGTGGAGGAGACGGAGAAAGGCCTCTTGGTCAGCCGCAAGAACGGCCGAGTGCGGGCGGTGGATGTGGTGACCGAACCTTTCCCGGGCTTCCCCACCGACCTGCAGGCGCAGATGATGGCGCTGATGTGCACCGCCGAAGGCACCTCGGTGCTGGAGGAGAAGATCTTCGAGAACCGCTTCATGCACGCACCGGAGCTGGTGCGCATGGGCGCCCGGATCGAGGTCCACGGCGGCACTGCCAAGGTGACGGGGGTGGAGACACTGAAAGGCGCGCCTGTGATGGCCACCGATCTGCGCGCCTCGGTTTCGCTGATCCTCGCAGGCCTCGCGGCCGAAGGCGAAACCGTGGTCAGCCGGGTTTACCACCTGGACCGCGGCTACGAGCACGTGGTGCGCAAGCTGTCCGGTGTCGGCGCGCAAATTGAACGTGTCCGGGAGCCGGCATGAGCGACGCGCGTTTCCACGAGGGCCGCGAGGCGCCGCTGAATCTCGGTGCGCTGGAGGCGGCGGATCTGCAGGTGATCTCTGCGCTGGCGCAGGACGCGGTCTTCCCGGTCTCGGAGATGAGCTGGCGCGCCGCCGAGCGCCGCTTCGCCCTGCTGCTGAACCGCTTCCGCTGGGAGGATCTGCCGGCCGCCGAACAGCGCGGCCGCCCTTATGAACGGGTGCAGTCGCTGCTGGTCATTGGCAACGTGATGGCGGTGGCCTCGCAGGGGATCGACAGGAAGGACAAGGACCTCGTGCTGTCGCTGCTGGCTATCAGCTTCGAGCCGGGCGAGGACGGCGCGGGCAATGTGCTGCTGACGCTGGCAGGCGACGGCGCAATCCGCCTCAGCGTGGAGGCGCTGGACGTGGCCTTGCGCGACGTGACCCGCCCCTACCGTGCGCCTTCCGGCCACGCCCCCGATCACGGTGCCTGAGCAGCCCCGGCGCCACTTTCTGTCCGGAAATACCCCGAGGTGAATTGGCCGCGAGGCCAAGAGGGGCAGCGCCCCTCCGCCTTCCCGGTATGCCGCCCCCGCGGCGTATCGGGAAGGCTGCCGTGGGCTTGAGCCGCTCAGTCCAAGCCGCTATTGCGGGCACAAAGGAGACCCACCGATGCCGCAGTTTCTCAACACCGCCGATGCCGAATTCGAACAGGCCTTCGCCGCGCTTCTGAGCGCCAAGCGCGAGGACAGCCCGGATGTGGACGCGGTCGCCGCGGAGATCATCGCTGACGTGCGGGCCCGCGGCGATGCGGCTCTGATCGAGCTTACCGCGAAATTCGACCGCCTGGACCTAAGCGCGGACCAGCTGCGGTTTTCCGAAGCGGAGATCGCCGCCGCAGTTGCCGCGGTGCCGGAGACCGAGCGCAAGGCGCTGGAACTGGCGGCGGAACGCATCCGCGCTTACCATTTGCGCCAGATGCCCGAGGACGCGCAATGGACCGACGACGCCGGCGCCACCCTCGGCTGGCGCTGGTCGGCGGTGCCTGCGGCCGGGCTCTACGTGCCGGGGGGGCTTGCGTCCTATCCGTCCTCGGTGCTGATGAACGCCATCCCCGCCAAGGTCGCGGGCGTCGAACGCCTGGCGGTCACGGTGCCGGCGCCGGACGGGCGGGTGAACCCGCTGGTTCTGCTGGCGGCGCAGCTGTCCGGCGTCGACGAAATCTACCGCATCGGCGGCGCCCAGGCGGTGGCGGCGCTGGCCTATGGCACCGCAACCGTGGCCCCGGTCGACAAGATCACCGGCCCCGGCAACGCCTTTGTCGCGGCGGCCAAGCGGCGGGTCTTCGGCAAGGTCGGCATCGACATGATCGCGGGCCCTTCAGAGATCCTGGTGATTGCGGACAAGGACAACAACCCGGACTGGATCGCGCTCGACCTGATGAGCCAGGCCGAACATGACGAAAGCGCGCAGTCGATCCTGATCACCGATGACGCGGAATTTGGCCGTGCGGTGGCGGCGGCGGTGGACAAACGCCTGGAAACCCTGGAGCGCCGCGCCATCGCCGGCCCCTCGTGGCGCGACTATGGCGCGGTGATCACCGTGCGCGACCGGGACGAGGCAGCGGCGCTGTCGAACCGGATCGCGCCGGAACACCTGGAGCTCTGCGTCGCCGACCCGGCGGCGCTGAGTGAAAAGACCGTGCATGCGGGTGCCATCTTCCTCGGCCAGTACACGCCGGAGGCCATTGGCGACTATTGCGGCGGCCCCAACCATGTGCTGCCAACCGCGCGCTCGGCCCGGTTCTCCTCCGGCCTGTCGGTGCTGGACTTCCTGAAGCGCACAACGCTCAGCCAGATGAGCCCGGAGGCGCTGCGCGCGATCGGCCCGGCGGCGGCCACGCTGGCGGAAAGCGAAAGCCTGGAGGCGCATGGGCTGTCGGTTTCGGTGCGGCTGGATGCGCTGAACGGCTGAGCCGGGCGGGCATTGCTGCCGGGACAGGGGAGGGGCCAGCCCCTCTGCGCCTGGCGGCGCATTCACCCCGGGGTACTTTAAGCCGGAAAGCAGCTTGCTCAGTAGTGGCTGGTGTAGCCGCCGTCCACGGCCAGCACCTGGCCGGTGACGTATGAAGCGGCGGGGGAGGCGAGGAAGAGCACCGCTGGAGCCAGTTCCTCCGGTTCGCCCCAGCGGCCAAGCGCAGTGGCGGTTTGCAGCCGGGCGGCCACGGCGGGGTCTGCCGCCGCCTCCCGGTTCGGCGCGGTCTTGAAAAAGCCTGGCGCCACCGCATTTACGGTGATGCCGTGCGGGCCGAGTTCGGCCGCAAGCGCGCGTGTCATGCCGTTGATGCCTGCCTTGGCGGTGGTGTAGGCGGCATCGCCACTCTGCGCGATCAGGCCTGCGATGGAGGAGATGCTGATGATCCTGCCGCGGCCCTTGGGGATCATCTGCGCGGCAGCCATCTGGGCGAGGCGGAAGGGGGAAACAAGGTCGACTTCCCACAGCGCCTGCAGATCGCCGCGGGTGAATTCCGCCAGCCCGCGCCGGTCTCGCTGACCCACGTTGTTGACCAGGATATCGAGCCCGCCCGCGCCAGCGATCTTGGCAAACGCCGCCCCGGACGCGGCCTCATCCGCGACATCGAAGGCCAGCGGCTGCGCGGCCGCACCGATCCGGCTGGCAGCGTCCTCGCAGCGCGCGGCATCGCGCCCGTTGATCCAGACCGTGGCCCCGGCCCCGGCCAGCAGCCTGGCGGTGGCAAAGCCGAGCCCGCCGGTGGAGCCGGTCACCAGCGCGCGCTGGCCTGTCAGCGAAAAGGCCTCACTGCCCGTCATCTCACTCTCCGTCGAAGCTGCCGGCAGGCTGCGGAGCGCGGCGCAGCGTGTCAAGCCTTGCCGCGAGGGCGGCTGGCGCGGGCTCCCGCAGCTCCATTGCCCCGGCGACGGCGGTGCGGTACTGATTCTGCCAACGCCTTTGCGCATATGAGACCGGAAGACATGAGCCGCATCAGCCACATTGAATTGGACGACCGCAACCTGCCGCCGCCGACGCCTGAAATCGAGCAGGAGCGCAAGGTGGCGATCTACGATCTGATTGAAGACAATACTTTCGTGCTGCCCGGGAAGGAGGGCCGCGGCGCGCCGGAGGGGCCCTATCACCTTGGCCTCGCGATCCGCGACAAGCGCCTGGTTTTCGATGTCAACACCGAAGACGGCGGCAAGGCGGCCGAGTTCCACCTGTCGCTGTCGCCCTTCCGCCAGGTCGTGAAGGACTACTACCAGATCTGCGAGAGCTATTTCACCGCAGTGAAGACCCTGCCGCCCAGCCAGATCGAAACCATCGACATGGCCCGGCGCGGCATCCACAACGAAGGCAGCCGGGTGCTGCAGGAGCGGCTGGAAGGCAAGGCCGAGGTCGATGCCGATACCGCCCGGCGGCTGTTCACCCTGATTTGCGTGCTGCATTTCGGAGGCTGATGCGTGGAGGAGCTGCCTCAGTCCGTTCTGTTCTGCTGCGACTACAACTCCGTCCGCTCGCCCATGGCGGAAGGCATCATGAAGAAGTTCTACGGCACCGGCACCTACGTGCAATCCGCCGGTGTCAGAAACGACAAGGAAATCGACGGCTTCTCCATCACCGTCTGCCAGGAGATCGGGGTGGAGCTGTCGCGGCACCGGTCGCGCTCCTTTGATGAGATGGAGCGCTGGGGCGATGACCTCTCCTCCTTCGATCTGGTGGTGGCGCTGTCGCCCGCCAGCCAGCGCCGGGCGCTGGAACTCACCAGGTTTTTTCACCTCGATGTCGAATATTGGCCAATAATGGACCCTACCGGGCTCGGCGAGACGCGTGACGCCAAGCTACAGGTGTACCGGCAATCACGGGACCAGATAGTCCAGCACCTGAAAGCCCGCTGGGGCGAACCGGCGGAGAGACCACGAGGGAAGATATGAGTGACACCATCGCGCGCTATTTCGCAGCCTTCAACGCAGACGACACCGAGGCCATGCTGGAGTGTCTGGCCGACGATGTGGCGCATCACGTGAACGAAGGCCAGATCCGGGTTGGGAAGGAGAAATTCGCGGATTTCTGCGCCCACATGAGCCGCTGCTACAAGGAGGAGTTGACCGATGTGGTGATCTTCTCCGCCGAGGAGGGCCGCCGGGCCGCCGCCGAGTTCATCGTGAACGGCATCTACCTGCAGACCGACGCGGGCCTGCCGGAGGCGCGCGGGCAGAGATACCGCCTGCCTGCTGGGTCGTTCTTCGAACTGGCGGATGGCAAGATCTCCCGCGTCACCACCTATTACAATCTCGCAGACTGGATCGCGCAGGTCTCCCGCTGATGGCTTTGCGGGTCGAGGTTCTGACCGGCAGGGCCCTGGATAAGGCGCTCGAGCATGTGGCTCGGCTGCGCATCGAGGTGTTCCGCGCCTGGCCCTATCTCTACGATGGCGACTTAGCTTACGAGCAGGCCTATTTGCAAAGCTACCGCGACAGTGACCGCGCCATCGTAGTAGGGGCCTTTGACGGCGAGCGGCTGGTGGGGGCCTCGACCGGCGCACCGCTCGGCGATCATGCGGAGGATTTTGCCGCCGCCTTCGGAGCCAGCGGCATTGCGCTGGAGGATGTGTTTTATTGCGCCGAATCGGTCTTGCTGGCGGAGTACCGCGGGCAGGGGCTGGGCCATGCGTTCTTTGATGCACGCGAGGCCCATGCACGCAGGCACGGCTTTGCCAGATGCGCCTTCTGCAGCGTGCAGCGCCCGGGCGGCCATCCATTGCGGCCGGAAGGCTATGTGCCGCTGGACGGGTTCTGGCGCAAGCGCGGCTATGCACCGCTCGAAGGCGTGGTGGCGCGGTTTTCCTGGAAGGACGTAGACCGGGAGACCGAGACGGAAAAGCCGCTGCAATTCTGGATCCGCGACTTGTGACTTGCGCTGGCACCGGAAAATGTAAATTTTCCGGCCAAAATTCTTGCAAGAATTTTATGCCAGGCCGCAGGCCGCGCGCAATGGAGGGAATGTCATGAAGATCGCAACCGCTGCCTATCCGCTCGACGCGCTGGAGAGCTGGGCGCAATATGAAGACAAGACCGCCTCCTGGGTGGCGGAGGCCGCGGGCAATGGTGCGGACCTTCTGGTCTTCCCCGAATATGGCGCGATGGAGCTCGCGACGCTGGACGGCGCCGCCGTTGCGGCGGATTTGCAGGCGTCGATCCGCGCGGTTTCGGAGAAGATGGAGGATGCGGCGGCGCTGCATCTGAAGCTGGCAGAGGAGTATGGCGTGCACATCCTTGGCGCCTCGGCCCCGGTGGAAAGCGGCGGCGCGCTGCCGGTGAACCGGGCGGAGCTCTATGCGCCCTGCGGCAAGCGCGGTCATCAGGACAAGCAGATCATGACCCGCTTCGAGCGTGAGGAGTGGGGTATCGCGGGCGGCGGGCCGCTGACGCTTTTCGACACCGCGCTGGGCCGGATCGGCGTGCTGATCTGCTATGACAGCGAGTTCCCGCTGCTGGGCAGGGCCTTGTGCGAGGCGGATGTGATTCTGGTGCCCTCGGCCACCGAGGCGCTGGCGGGCTACTGGCGGGTGCGGATCGGGGCGATGGCGCGGGCGCTGGAAAACCAATGCGTGACCGCGATGGCGTCGCTTGTGGGCCCCGCGGACTGGTCCGAGGCAGTGGATGTCAGTACCGGCATGGGCGGCATCTTCGGCCCGCCCGATACCGGTTTCCCAGCCACCGGCGTGCTGGCCGAAGGCCGGCTGAACGTCGCCGGCTGGACCTATGGCGAGGCGGACCTTGCCGCGATTGCCGCGGTGCGCGCAGACGGGGTGGTGCTGAACCGGGGCCACTGGGAGGAGCAAATGCCGCGGGTGAAAACGATCACAAATGCAGTGTTGACATGATTGTGCCCTTGAAAAGCGGGCAAAATGCGCCCATTTAAGCGCACGGCCCGCAGTTTGCCGGGCTAACACAATGATGGAGACAACATGGCCAAGGAAGATACGCTCGAATTTCCCGGTGTCGTGAAGGAACTCCTGCCTAATGCGACGTTTCGGGTCGAGCTGGAAAACGGCCATGAAATCATCGCACATACGGCAGGCAAGATGCGCAAAAACCGCATCCGTGTTCTGGCTGGCGACCGGGTTCAGGTGGAAATGACCCCCTACGACCTCACCAAGGGCCGGATCAACTACCGCTTCAAGTAAGCAGCTGATCCGCCAAGACATGCAAAGCCCGGCACTGCGCCGGGCTTTTGTTTTGTAAAACCGGCCCGGGGCCGGTGCCTCCGGCGGGAGTATTTTCCGCAAAGAAGAAGCAGCGGGTGCAGCCTTCCGGCTGCGGCAGAAATTCTCTATGACAGCCAAAACGGGAAAAGAGGGCCACGGCATGGCATTCATTCTGGGATCGGGCAGCCCACGGCGGCTCGAGCTTCTGGCACAGCTCGGCGTGCATCCAGACGCTGTGCGCCCGCCGGAGACCGACGAGACCCCGCAGAAGGGCGAGCTGCCGCGCGCCTATTGCGCGCGGGTCACACGGGAGAAGGCAGCCGCGGTGCCCGCGGAGGCGGATGACCTGGTGCTCTGCGCCGATACCACCGTGGCGCTGGGCCGCCGCATCCTGGGCAAGCCGGGCGATGCGGGCGAAGCGGCGGAGTTCCTGCTGGCGCTGTCCGGCCGCCGCCACCGGGTGATCACCGCCGTGGCGCTGCGCCGCGGCGACCGGATCTGGGAGAAGGACGTGGTGAGTCAGGTCAAGATGAAGCGTCTGTCCGACGAGGAGCTGAACGGCTACCTCGCCACCGGAGACTGGCAGGGCAAAGCCGGAGCCTATGCCATCCAAGGTCCGGCGGGCGCTCTGATCCCCTGGATCAGCGGCTCCTTTACCGGCATCGTTGGCCTGCCGCTCTCGGAAACCGCAACCCTGCTGCGGGCCGCGGGCCTGCCGCTTTTCCAGGAGGCCGCCGCATGAAGGGCCGCAGCATCATACTCGACCACATCCAAGGCCGCGAAGCCGCGGCGCTGATGGTGAACGGCACGCTGGAGGATTTCCTCATCGCCTCCGGCGCGCCCGCGCCGGGCACCATCTACCGCGCCCGCGCCGACCGCCCGGTGAAGGGGCAGGGCGGCATGTTCCTCACCACTCCCGACGGGCCGGCCTTCCTGCGCCAGGTCAAGGGGCTGGCACCGGGGCAGATGATCCTGGTGCAAGTCTCGGGCTATGCCGAGCCGGGCAAGGCGATCCCTGTGACCCAGAAGCTTCTGTTCAAGAGCCGCTACGCCATCGTCACCCCCGGCGCACCGGGCCTCAACGTCTCGCGCAGCATCCGCGACGAGGAGGAGCGCGACCGCCTGCTGGAAATCGCCCACGGGGAGATGGGGGAAGGCGGCCACGGGCTTATCCTGCGCTCGGCCTGCGCCGGGTCAGAGGAGGCAGAGATCGCCGAAGACATCGCCGCGATGGCCGCCCTGACGGCGAAGGTGATGGAAGATGACGGCAAGGAATCTGAAGTCCTGGCGGAGGGTGACGGCCCGCATCTCCTCGCCTGGCGCGACTGGGTGGAGCCTGCCGAAGTGGAGCGCGCGCCCGGCGGTTTCGAGCGCCTCGGGGTGCTGGAAGCGCTGGACGCGGCCCGCGGCGCCCGCGAGCCGCTGCCGGGCGGCGGCTGCCTGTTTGTCGAGCCGACCCGCGCGCTGGTGGCGGTGGATGTGAACACCGGCTCCGATGCTTCGCTGGCGGCGGGGCTCAAGGCGAACATGGCCTGTGCCAAGGCATTGCCGCGAGTGCTGCGGGTGCGCGGTCTCGGCGGGCAGATCGTGCTGGATCTCGCGCCGATGCCCAAGAAGGACCGCCGCACCTTCGAGACGGCCTTGCGCGCCGCCCTGCGCGCCGATTCGGAGGAGACGGTGCTGGCGGGCTGGACCAACCTCGGCCACTACGAGCTGCAGCGCAAACGCGGCCGCCCCGAGCTGCGCGAGGTGCTGAAATGAGCTGCCCGATCTGCGGCGCGGACACGGCGCGCCCTTACCGCCCGTTCTGCTCCCGCCGCTGCGCCGATGTCGACCTCGCCAAATGGATGAACGGCGCCTACGCGGTGCCGAGCCGCGACCCGGAAGATATTGAAAACGCACTGGAAGAAGCCGAGCGCGCCCTGGGCTGCGAGGAAAAGGGCCGCAAACCGCGGCATTCGTGATTTTCTTTGAAAAAGCCTCTGGACACCACCGGGCACAGCGCATAGAAGGCCCACACCCAAGGCAAACAGCCTTTCCCGTGCCCGGGTAGCTCAGGGGTAGAGCAGTGGATTGAAAATCCTCGTGTCGGTGGTTCGATTCCGCCCCCGGGCACCATTTTTCAAGAAAAAGTGGCTTTATTTCAATCGCTTGTACTGCGTTCCTGGCGCTTAGCCCCACTAAACGCCCCATTTCCAGTTTTCGATGCCCTAGCATCCCGCAAAGGTCCGGTATGGTCCTGCCGCCGGTTGCAGATGGCAGAATCACGGGCTCATGAAAGAGGAACCTTCGCGTTGGACAAAGGGTGACTTGCGGCGATTTTCAGTATCCATTGTACCGCGTGACACGCCCCCGGTTTGCTAAAAGAACGGGCGTAGGGCTAGACGGAAAAGGGCAAATTTGCCTCGCAATCCGGCGGGCCCCTTAACAGAGAGTAAATGCTGTATAGCCAAAATCTGGGCAACGTTGGGTTACCAAGGAGCCGAAAAGCTGTCGAAGTTCGGCATCATTCAATGGCAATGCGCAACACTGCCGAACGGTGGGTGCATTAGCACCAAAGACTTTCCGTCCGACAAAACCACCCGCTGGGTCGCATCCCGCAAGGCTGCCGTCGCCAAGGCGGTCATGCGGTTCTGGATCAAGGGGACAAACGTCTTGTGCCGGTTTTCGCTTCTATGGCAGTACCGGCTATCCAGCCGCGACTTCGCGCTCTCCAAAAAACAATTGATAAGGGTAAGATGATTTATGGAGCAGAATACTTCGCACGCCGTGATGTCACAGCGGTTCGAGCCCAGCACTAGTCTTGACGATTTTCCAACTCCGCCCTGGGCTACGCGAGCGCTTCTGATCCATGTGCTCGGAAATGAGGACTTTTCCTCTGCTACTTGTTTAGAGCCTGCTTGCGGTCGGGGTTACATGGCGCGACCACTGAGTGAGTTCTTTGGCGAGGTTGACGCTTCAGACGTGCATCCTTACGGTTTTTCCGATGTCAAAGACTTTTTAGCACACCCTTTTGAGGCTGGGTCTCACGATTGGGTCATTACTAACCCACCATTTCGGCTGGCAGAGCAGTTTGTAGAGCGAGCTTTAAAAATTGCTCGCGTAGGGGTCGCAATACTGGCTCGTACCGTCTTCTTGGAAAGTGTCGGGCGCTATGAGCGGATCTACCAAAACAACCCTCCAAGTATTTTTGCCCAGTTTAGCGAGCGAGTGCCGATGGTCAAAGGCAGGGTTGACCCGAAAGCATCGACTGCTACCGGGTATGCTTGGTTCGTGTGGGATAAACGGGCTTGCGGTGAAGCAAAGCTTGGTTGGGTTCCTCCGTGCCGGAAAGTGCTAGAGCGGCACGGAGACTATTCTTAGGCTTCCGGCTTGTTGAAATGAAATAATCCAGACTTCAATTCATCAAGGGCTTTTGTTGCATCGCCATCTTCAAGAGCTTGGATGGCCTTATTTACGAAACCTCGCAACCGGCGGCTTTTGGGGCCAGGTGAGCCCTTGGGGAATAGTTCTGCTTCGGGAGCAGCGGATAAACTCCCGTGACTGCCTTCAATTACTTCGGCAACCCTAGCCTGGTTCTCTCCGAACCAGGCCGCAATGTCATGGTGCTTGTCACCCCGAGCAAGCATTCCCAAGACGATCTGTGCTTCTCTATTGGTCAGGGCCATGGGCAGAACTCCAAGTTAGTTGTTTCTTTTGCTTGAAAGCTCAGCACAGAAGTAAAATTCTTGCAACTTTACAGTGCAGGGTACCCTGCGACACTTTGACCTATAGTTGTGAAGGGCAAGCGTGCGCTGGGATGTGTATCGCGCCTGTCATTATTCAGGCCAGTCAGCTCATTCATCTGGTGGCGCTTTTGGCAGGCGACCTGTTCCAGTCCATTTGAGCGCCCCGCGCCCACGTTGAACTTGCGCATTTCTGGCTCTCCCCGCCTCGGTTTTCGTGCCTGCGAAAAGCCTGCCATGAAAGCGGCAGCGGGCTCCGCCAGCGCCGCGCCCTGGGTTTGGTTCTCTGATTAACGCGCTAAACGCTAGCCCAAATGCGGCCGTAGCTCAGTGGTAGAGCATGAGGTTTCCACCCTCTGTGCGCCAGTTCGATTCTGGTCGGCCGCTCGTCCTGCCGCCTTCTTTTGTTGGTGCTTACGCGCGCACGCGCGAGGAAGGCCGCTCAGGGCCGCAGTTCCGCCTGGGTTTCCTCTGCTTGCGCATGTCCCCTTGCACCGGATAACGTGTCCAAAAAAATATTTTATTGAGGCACATCACATGCTCACAGGTAATATCCGCAACCAGATCGATCAGATCTGGAACGCGTTTTGGTCCGGCGGGGTTTCCAACCCGCTGTCCGTGATCGAACAGCTCACCTTCCTGATGTTCATCAAGCGGCTGGATGACCTCCACACGGTCGAGGAGCGCAAGGCCGAGGATCTTGGCATTCCCATGTCCCGCCGGATCTTCCCCGAGGGCCGTGATGACAAGGGTGAGCCCTACGACAATCTACGCTGGTCCCGCTTCAAGCATTTCGAGGCGCGGGAGATGATGCGGATCGTCGATGAGCATGTCTTCCCCTTCCTGCGGCAGCTGGGAGAGGAAGGCTCTTCCTACGGTACCCACATGAAGGACGCGCGGCTGGGCTTTTCCAACGCCAACCTGCTGGCCAAGGTCGTGCAGATGTTGGACGACATCCCCATGGACGACCGCGACACCAAGGGCGACGTCTATGAGTACATGCTGGGCAAGATCGCCAGCGCCGGCACCAATGGCCAGTTCCGCACGCCCCGCCATATCATCGAGCTGATGGTGAACCTGATGGCGCCACAGCCAGGCGATACCATTTGCGACCCGGCCGCGGGCACTTGCGGCTTTCTGGTGGCGGCGGGGGAATACCTGCGCGAGCACCACCCGCAGATGCTGCGCAACAGGGAGCAGCGCGAACATTTCCACAATGGCATGTTCCATGGCTTCGACTTCGACTCCACCATGCTGCGGATCGGTGCGATGAACATGACCCTGCACGGGGTCGAAAACGCCGATGTGTCCTACCGCGACAGCCTGGCGGAGGAGCACGGCAGCGATGCGGGCGCCTACTCGCTGATCCTGGCCAACCCGCCCTTTGCCGGCTCGCTGGATTACGACACCACCGCCAAGGATCTCTTGAAGATCGTCAAGACCAAGAAGACCGAACTTTTGTTCATGGCGCTGTTCTTGCGGCTGCTGCGCACCGGCGGGCGGGCCGCTGTGGTGGTGCCGGACGGGGTGCTGTTCGGCTCCTCCAAGGCGCACAAAGATCTGCGCCGCATGCTGGTGGAGGAGCACAAGCTCGACGCCATCATCAAGCTGCCCTCGGGTGTGTTCCGCCCCTATGCCGGCGTGTCCTGCGCCATCGTGGTGTTCACCAAGACCGGCGTCGGCGGGACCGAGAATGTCTGGTTCTACGACATGGCGGCGGATGGCTTCAGCCTGGATGACAAGCGCACGCCCCTGCTGGACGCCGCCAAGCTGGGTGCCCGGCCGGCTGAGGCGCTGGGCGCGGACGAGCACGCCAGGAACAACCTGCCCGACATCCTGGGCCGCTGGGCGGCGCTGGAGGCAGAGGCAGAGCGCCCCCGCACCGCGCAGAGCTTTGTGGTGCCCGCGGCGGAGATTATCGCCACCGGGTCGTGGGATCTGTCGCTGAACCGCTACAAGGAGATCGAGCACGAAGAGGTCGACCACGCCGCTCCGGCCGAGATCATCGCCGAGTTGCGCGCGCTGGAGGCTGAGATCAATGAGGGGCTGGACCGGCTTGAGGGGATGCTGGGATGAGTTCTGGCTGGCCGACCGTTTCCTTTGGCGAAATTTTTGAAATCACTTCCAGTAAGCGTGTTTTACAGCGCCAGTGGGCCGACGAAGGTGTACCATTTTATAGAGCTCGGGAGATAGTGAAGCTTGCAAAGGACGGGCGTGTCCAAAATGAGCTGTTCATTTCGGAAGAGCTCTATTCAGAGTTGTCTAGCAAGTATGGCACGCCGGAACCCGGAGACCTTATGGTTTCGGCTGTCGGGACGTTAGGAGCTTGCTATGTCGTTCAGCCGAACGATAGGTTCTACTTCAAGGATGCGAGCGTTCTACGGTTTCACCCAAAGGCACAAGTATTGCCCCGATTCATCCAACACGCATTCGCAACGGCTACAATGCGTGATCAGATCGCGTCTGGCTCTGGGTCAACCGTAGGAACGCTTACGATTTCGAGAGCAAATGAACTCAAAATCCCCCTGCCGCCGCTGGAGGAGCAGAAGCGGATTGCGGGGATACTGGATCAGGCCGAAGAGCTCTGCCGCCTCCGCACCCGCGCCCTCGACAAGCTGAACACCCTCGGCCAGGCGATCTTTCATGAGATGTTTGGGGATTGGCAGATTGATGCCAAAAACTGGCCAATTGTTGAGCTGGGTGATGAGCTGGAGTTCCTTACCAGCGGCTCACGTGGGTGGGCAAAATACTATTCGGACTCAGGCGCGAAATTCATCCGTATCCAGAATGTGCGGAGGGACTATTTCGACAAGCATGACATGGCCTTCGTCAGCGCGCCCGAAAACGCTGAAGCGAAGCGGACCAAAGTGCGACCTGGCGATGTTCTTCTCAGCATCACAGCGGACCTCGGGCGGACCGCTGTTGTACCTGAAGGTATCGGCGACGCCCACATCAATCAGCATCTGGCAATCCTGCGGCTTAGATCTATGAACCCGCAATATGTTTCTGCTGCACTCTCAAGCGCAGCGGGACAGCGTGTGATACAAAAGAAGAACCGTGAGGGCGTCAAGGCGGGCCTAAACTTCGATGACATTCGAGGTATCGAGTTGCCTAAACCACCGATGGAATTTCAGGAGGAATATGTGGCACGGATCCGTGAATTGTTCGCGTTACAATCGAAGGCGGAGGACGCTCAGCGTCATAGCGATACCCTCTTTTCTTCTCTCCAGCACCGCGCCTTCCGCGGGGAACTGTGAAGTGAGCGGCTTGCATCACCTGACCTTTCCCGGCGCGATGCTGGAGCGCGGGTTCTGGCTGTATGTGTGGCGCGTCACGGCGCCGGATGGCGAGACGCTCTATGTAGGCCGCACCGGGGACAACTCCAGCCCCCATGCAACCCCGCCCTACACCCGCATGGGGCAGCACCTTGGCAAGATCCCGAATCAGAGCGCGCTGCGGAATCATTTGAAGAACCGCGGCATCGAAGCCGAGGCCTGTTCGTCCTTCGACCTGGTGGCGCACGGCCCGCTGTATCCGGAGGTCGTCAAGGATGTGGATTGCCGTGACACCCTGATGGTACGGCACAAGCCGATGCGGGATCAGGTTGGCGCCATGGAGAAGCTCTTGTGCGACGGGTTGAAGGCTGGGGGGTATGATGTGCTCAATACAGTCAACTGCCGGTGGAAATTAGATGAAACCGGCGCGCAAAAGTGGTTTGCTGCCAAAGAAGCCTTCCGCGAGGTGTTTCCCGCGCTGGGCTAGGCAATAGCGTTTTAGGATTTTCATGTCTCAGTTTGCATTTCTCGCTGATGATTTTCCCGTCCTGTATAAATACGCCGCCAAGGCGGAAACCCATGCATTGTCTGACCCGCGCGGCGCCTGTTTCTGGGCGCGGCTGACGCTGGAAACCGCGCTCAAGTGGATTTACCGCACCGATCCGGCGCTGCGGCGCGTCTACACCGACACGCTGGCCGCGATGATTGCGGAGCCCAGCCTGGAGGCCCTGACCGGCCCCGCGATCACCACCAAGGCGCGCTACATCAAGGATCAGGGCAACCGCGCCGCGCATGATGCAGGCAAGCCGCTGACCGCCCATGACGCCACTGCCAGCGTGCGGGAGCTGTTCCATGTCTGTTATTGGTTTGCGCGCACCTACGCCAAGGTGAGCCGCCCGGATCCGGCGCTGGCATTTGACGTAGGCAAGCTGGAAAAGTCGCTGACGATTACCGCCAGCACCGTTGCCCAGATCCAGAAGGTCGAAGGCGAGATCAAGGCCGAGCGCAAGCGGGCTGAGGCGGCCGAGGAGGCCCTGCGGGCTTCTGAGGAAGGGCGGCAGCAGCTGGACGCGGAACTGGCCGCCGTGCGCGCCGAGATGGCCGCCCTGCGCAAAGCCAACAGCGCGGTGCAGGACACCCATGACTACAACGAGGCTGAGACCCGCGACAGCTTCATCGATTTGCTGCTGGCAGAGGCGGGCTGGCCGCAGGACCAGGAGCGGGACCGGGAGTTTCCGGTTACCGGCATGCCGACCAGCAGCGGCAACGGTTTCGTTGACTATGTGCTGTGGGGCGATGACGGTAAGCCGCTCGCGGTGGTCGAGGCCAAGCGCACCAAGAAAGACAGCCGCACAGGGCAGCATCAGGCAAAGCTCTATGCCGACTGCCTGGAGGCGGCTTACGGCCGCCGCCCAGTGATTTTCACCACCAATGGCTACGAGCATTGGATCTGGGACGACCTCGCCTATCCGCCGCGGCAGATCTCGGGCTTTTTGAAAAAGGATGAGCTGCAGCTGCTGCATCAGCGCCGCGAAAATGTTCGCGCCTTGTCTACGGTCGACGTCGACCCCGACATTGCCGGGCGCCATTACCAGCAGCGGGCCATCCGGCGTGTCGGCGAAGCTTTTGAGAAACATGCGCAGCGCAAGGCCTTGCTGGTCATGGCTACCGGCAGCGGCAAGACCCGGACTGTGATTGCCCTGATCGACCAGCTGATGCGGGCAAACCGCGTGAAGCGGGTGCTGTTCCTGGCGGACCGGGTGGCGCTGGTCAAACAGGCGCATAGCGCATTCAAGGCGCATCTGCCTGCGACCCCTTGTGCCAATCTGCTGGAAAGGCACGATCCGAAGAAGAACGACCACTCCGGCGCGCGCGTTTGCTTGTCGACCTATCCGACGATGATGGGGCTGATTGAGGAGATGAAGGGTGGCGAGAAACGCTATGGACCGGGCCACTTTGACCTGATCGTCATCGATGAGGCGCACCGCTCGGTTTACCGCAAGTACCGGGCAATCTTCAGCTACTTCGACAGCCTGCTGGTCGGGCTTACGGCCACGCCGCGCGATGAGATCGACAAGGACACCTACTCGCTGTTCGGTCTGGAGAAAGGCGTTCCGACCGACGCCTATGATTTGGATGATGCCGTGAGTGACGGCTACCTGGTGCCGCCCACCACGATTTCCGTGCCGTTGAAGTTCCAGCGTGAAGGCATTGCGTACGATCAGCTGACCGAAGAGGAAAAGGAAGCCTGGGACGCTATCGAGTGGGATGAAGAGGGCACCCAGCGCGACCGTGTCGAGAGTGCCGATCTGAACAAGTGGCTGTTCAACATCGATACCGTAGACAAGGTGCTGGAACACCTGATGCGCAACGGGATTAAGGTGTCGGATGGGGACCGCCTGGGCAAGACCATTATATTCGCCAAGAACAGCAAACATGCGCAGTTCATCGTGGAACGGTTTGACGTGAACTATCCCCACTATAAGGGCGAATTCGCTAAGCTCATTGATTTTAGTGTCTCCCACCCGCAGTCGCTGATTGACGACTTCTCGGAGGCCGACAAAGCGCCCCACATCGCGGTTTCCGTGGACATGCTCGATACCGGGATTGACGTGCCGGAGGTCGTGAATCTGGTGTTTTTCAAGATCGTGAGGTCCAAAACGAAGTTCTGGCAGATGGTCGGCCGCGGCACGCGCCTATGCCCCGATTTGTTCGGGCCGGGCGACGACAAGCAGCAGTTCGTCATTTTTGACTTTTGCCAGAACTTGGAGTTTTTCCAAGAAAACCCGAATGTCTTGGATGGATCAGGCGCGAAACCCATCGGCGAGAGGCTGTTCACGAGCCGTGTGGAGCTGATCGAAGCTTTGGGGGAGAGTGGAGAGGAACACCAAGATCTGATTGCGGCGACTAAGACCCGCCTGCATGAAGAGGTCATGGGCATGCCGATCGACAATTTCATCGTGCGCGCCAAGCGTCGCAGTGTTGAGCGGTTCCGTGACGTCGCTAGCTGGGAGGATCTGAACCTCGATGCCCGCATGGCCCTGATCGAGGATCTCGCAGGTCTGCCAACCGCCTATGACGATGGTAAGCTGCCAGCGAAACAGTTCGATCTGCTAATCCTGAATGCGCAGCTGGAGCTGCTAAGGCAGCAAGGCGGTTTCACTCGTTTTCAGGACCGCATAGTAAAGTTCGCGTCCAGGCTTGAAGAGCTTTCGAATGTGCCGCTTGTCTCCAAGGAGCTTGAGTTGATCCTCGAAATCCAGACGGATGTATACTGGGAGGATATCACGCCGGAGATGCTGGAGAGCGTCCGCCGCCGCCTGAGACATCTGGCAGAACTCATCAAGCCCACTGAACGCAAAATTGTAATCACTGACTTTCGGGATGACATCGGTGAGGGTAACCCCATGACCATGCCCGAGGTCGGCAGCGGCGTCGACAAAGCCCGCTTCAAGATGAAGGTCCGGCGTTTTATAGAGCAGCACAAGGACCACATTACCTTAATCAAGGTCCGCCGTGGCGAAGCGCTGACAAAACAGGATATTGATGAGCTTGAGCGTATTCTGATCGAACAGGAAGTCGCGGATGATGCCATAATCTCCGATCTGGCAGGTGAAGGCGGATTGGGCCGGTTTCTGCGGTCGCTGACTGGGCTGGACCGCGCCGCGGCTAAGGAGGCCTTCAGCACCTTCGTATCGCAAAATCAGCTGAATGCAGACCAGGCTGAGTTCCTTGATATGGTTATAGACAGTCTGACAGAAAGCGGCTTCGTTGACCCTGTGTCCTTCTACGAAAGCCCCTTCACGGATCTGGATGATATGGGCATTGCGGGTATTTTCAGTCGTGAGCAGGTGCAGGAGATTATACAAATCGTTAGGGGGCTCAACGATGCCGTGGCAGCCTGACAGCTAGCAGTTTTCGATCTGGATCAGGACCATGCTTGCCTGCAATTTCACTGTTGTCTTCTTTTGTCGAGGAGAACGTTCTTTCGACTTTCTGATCCTGAAATGAGTTGGCCAAGGCCCCAAAGGGCCCTGCCTGTGGCTAGATGTATATATGTCCTGATATTTGTGCCGCCTAATTTGAGAATTAGACCTATCCCGTCACGATTTTTAGTACGGGTAGCCCTCTTTCGTAGGTCTTTTCTGGCGTAGCGCCACATTGTTTGTGTCGCTTGTGCACAGTTTTTGTGCGGGGCTTTTCAGGTTCAATCCAGCGGACGAATGCCTTTCGAGCAGGTTTGCTGTCTTGGGTTGGCAATTCATCCAACGCCCAATGTGCAGCCTCTCCTATTCCAGCAGGACCAAGGCAAGAGCCGCGCGTCGCGTGGATGAGGCCCCGTTCCTCCAGTTCCCTGAAGTAGTCACCCACTGTGTTGCGGTGCACATTTAGAGACTTTGCTGCGTCCCGGTGACTCAGAATGATCGCTCCATTATTATTGCCGTTGTAGCGACGCTTCAGTTCAATATAGAGCGCGCGGGGGCCCGGTTTTAGGCTCCTCCATGCGAGGGATGCCTGTAGCCACTCATGTAGTTGCACATGGCGGCCAGTGCCGCGCTTTTTCCTCTTGTACGGTTTGCGGCTCATGGTGCGGGCTCCTGATGGGCTGCGGCCTTAGCCATCAGCCCGGAAATCCAAAGGCTTTTTTGAATTCCAAATTGCCGTAGGCCAATATCCGGTCCGATTTCTTTCTGTTGGCTAGGTGCGAGCTCTAGGTGGTCGTAGGATGACCGATTAGCATTTCTCATGGGGGTGCCCTCCAAAATGAAGGTCTGCATAGAGGGCCGCGTGAGAGCGACTTAGGCCGAAACGTGTTTGTAAGTGCCGTATCTGGATCTCGCGTGCTGCGGGGTGGTTGATACGTTTTTGCTTCACGCCGCAAGCGTTTCGGAACGGACTGCTGTAGCAGTGACCATTGCTCATTTGATATCCTTTGCTATGGCGGGGCAAAGGGCGTAGGATTGCGGGTGTCAAAGCCCGTAAGCAAATCACATACAGCCCGCGCCCCAGTATATTAGGGGTGCGGGTTTAGTTATGCCGCTTCGCGACTATTCAGCCATTCAGTGATGACGCTTTCCGGCCATGCCACGGCCTTACGTGTCAAACGCACGGGGCGAGGAAATTCGCCCCTGTTCATCATCGCGTAAATCGTGGTGCGGCTCAGGCCGGTAAGCGCTTCAACTTCGGGGCGGCGGTAGTGCTTTTCTGCCATCTCGGCATCCTCCTGCTTCTGGTGGTCGATGCAGGAATAATGGGAGAACAAGCCCTGAACGAATAGCTAGGCAGGTTACGAAAACCTACCCAATAGTTGAGCGTAACCTCGGGAAGGCGCTGAAAGGAAGTCGTGCGCTAAAATGGTGACGTTGTAGAAAAGTGTTTTGTTTACAATAGACTGAGTGGGTGGTTAGGTTTCTTGAAATAGGTGGGTAGGTTAACCCCCGGATGACGGCGCGCCGCCGGACTTGCGCCAATTTACAAGAGTGACAATTCTGTCTTTTGCTGAGCCAGAGAGCTTGTCTTCGCCAAGCCAAGCATCGGGATTGGCGTCGATCCATGCCTCAATCGCAGCCTTCGGACTGCCCTTGAACTTCTGTTGGGATGCAAGCGCATTCCAAGCCTTCACGGCCAAGTCCAACTCAGGAGAGAAGTGATCGTGGGAACGGTCTGCAAAGGGCGTCGCGTCCTCATCAATTGGCGGGAAGAAGAACGGGGGCTTTAGGCCCTTTTTTGCCATCCATTCCCGGAAATCTGTTAATCGAAAAAGAGACTTTTCCCAATCTGGCGTATTCATTATTGCCTCTCTCTTAGAAGCGCTTAGCGGCTCGAAACTGAAAGGCTCATGTTCATCTGGAACAAGGTATGTGACTTGACCGGGTAGTTCAGCACTTGCAACCGCACGACTGATTGCGCGAAATACCGGCGCAAATTCTTTGGAATGCAGGTAGCTTGGTTCGCAGCTGGATGAACCTACTGCTTGAAATTCCCCGTCTTGCACGCGCTTGACATCAATTGGCTTCCAAGTGCTCGGGCTTAGGCCGACAACGAGCATTGCTGCCTCAATCACAGTTAGATATTCACACCACCTCCAATGCTCCATCTCATCTTTGTGGCTGGCCAATTCGTCATAGCTGTCCGCGTATCCGCTCATCCGCCTGCAATCCTCACAATTTCTGCCTGTTTCCTGGTCACGAAATCCGCCCATCGCGCCATAAGCACGCGGCGCTGTTCCAAGTGGTCCGTGCGGCGATAGGCTCGTTCAACGCTGCCACCGACAACATGGCCTAGCGCGGTTTCCGACACCTCAAACGGAGTGTTGGTGGTTTCTGCCACCCAATCCCGGAAGCTGGATCGGAACCCATGCGGGCGGGCTTCCATTTCTCTGCGCTCCATCAGCCGCGCCATCGTCGCATCGCTGATGACCCCTTTGCGCACGCTGGGGAAAAGAAAACCCTCGCGCTGGTGCTCTTTTGCGGCCTCAATGACCGCCAGCGCCTCCGGGCTGAGAGGCACGCGGAAATCCGACGTGGCATCCTTGCGGCCCTTCACGGTCTCTGCCGGGATGGTCCACACGTCGCCGTCGATCTGGTCAACGTGCAGGTGCCGCAGCGGGCCAGACCGCACCGCCGTCAGGATAAGCAGGCGCAGGGCAAGGTGGGTTACGGTGCCTTCGTCCAAGCTGGCATAGAAGGCAGGCACATCTACCCAAGGCAGCGCGGGGATGTGCTTTGCCTTGTGGCGCTGCTTGCCCAGCAGGGCGCGCGCTTTCTCCACCGCTTGCAAGTCCACATCCAAGCCCAGCGCGGCGGCGTGTTTCAGGCAGATGCCCAGCCGATTCATCGCCTTGCGGGCGGTTTCTGCCTTGTCGTGCCAGATAGGGGCCAGCGTGTCGCGAATGTCGATCTGGTCAATATCCGCAACAGGGACAGCACCCAGGCGCGGCAGGACGTGGATTTCCAAGGGGGAGAACCAGCGGCCCGCCTTTCCGTCACCTTTCAGTTCGGCCTTGCGCGCTTCAAAGGCATCCTTGGCAATGTCCCGCAGCAGATGCATGTTGCGCTCTGCCTGCCTGCGCTCCCTCTGGCGTTCCTTGATCGGGTCTAGCCCTTGCCGGGCCACAGCGCGCCATTTCGCGGCTTCCTCGCGGGCTTCCTTTAGCGATACCTCAGGATATGGGCCGAGCCCCATTTCCCGGCGGCGGCCATGTACGGTCACGTACAACAGCCATTTGCCGCGGTCCGGGGCTCGCTTGTGAAGCCAAAGATTGCCGCCGTCGCCGTGCTTCCCGGCGGCGACAGCCTTAACCCTTGCGGCACTGAGTTTGTTCGTTTCCCTCATTGGGGCTTAACTACTCTCTATCTCTGGCCCCACTTTCGGCCCCATCTTTATATGTTGTAGGCAGGGGAACCTGGCGGAACAAGCGGGAATTACTGGAGTTCGTTAAGCTATTGAAAAAGCGTGAATCGGCTCCGGTCCAGGAATATCCGGGAATTGCTCAGAAGGGATGTTCAAGGCAGCCCCCGGGCACCACTAAATCACTGAAATAGTTGATTTATTTGGTTCGTTGAGATCGTCAGATTTCACCCGTAAAAGTTACAGAGAGTTATACACTCCTCTGACGGGCTCGATTTGTCCCAAGATTCCAAAAACCGAATACTCAAGATCAAGCATCTCCGGAAAGGGCTGGCCATCGTGCTGACAGCTCGATGCCCGTACTGGCTTATTCGCTTCAGAGATCCCCGTGCAGGGAAATACGTCCACCGGTCGTCTAAGGAAACATCGCGTCTCGAAGCGATGGAAGTGGCTTTTGAGTTTGCCGACTCATACCGCAGCAAGGCCAACAGCGACCATGCTCAGAAGAAAGCCACTAGCTTCGAGCACTATGCCAAGAAGCTGATGGGCATTCAGAAAGGCAAGTCCAAGTGGTCGGATGGCGACAACAAACTGCTGAACCGATCCAAGGACGGGCTGATCTGCTATTTCGGTAAGTATGACGTCACGAAGATCACCACCGGCAAGGTCCGGGACTACCTGATTCACCTGGACGAGAACCGGCCAAAGCGGCTGGCAGAATCGACCAAGGCCAAACACACCATCATCATTCGCAAGGTCCTGACGCTGGCGGTGGAAGACGGCATCCTGAACGTGCTGCCGGAGATGCCGAAGCAAAAGACCGTGGACACGCCCCGCCACACCTTCACGGACGACGAATACAAACGGTTTATGAAAGCTGCCGGAGAATGTGCCAAACGCGGCGATGTGGTTCGTGGCGTCCAGATCACCGGCCACCATGCTAAGATGTTCCGTTTCGTCGTTCACACGTTCCTCCGGCCTACAGAGGGCGAGCTGTTCGGTCTGAAGCACAAGGACATTCAGATCAAAGGCGACCCGCCGCACTTGGAAATGAACGTCCGTGGCGGAAAGACCGGCGGGCGCACTAGGCTCAGGACCCATTGATTTCCGTTTGGCCGCGTGATTCACGGTGCTCAAAACGAGCGGTGAACATGTCTGACCTTTTCTGGCTGAGCGACGAGCAGATGGCCCGTCTGAAACCCTTCTTCCCAA
>NZ_JBMERR010000021.1:0-18810 GCF_048820915.1 Cribrihabitans pelagius
TTTGACGGACACGTCCAGACCAACATAATGCAACATGGTCGTTCTCCTTCACGGCTGGTTTTGCTGAGGCCGATCTTATCGGACCTCGTTCGCCCTGGGAGAGCGGCCGCCGCAAACACACCATGTCTATCGCATCATGAAAAACAACAACCTGCCGTTGGAGCGATCCGGGTTCGACCGGCCCCAGCGCACCCATGACGGTAAGGTCGTGATGATGCGCTCGAACTTGCGCTGGTACAGCGATGGGCTGGAATTCACCGGCTGGAATGGTGATGGCATCCGGGCAGCCTTCCGGACCGATGCCCATGACCGCGAGATCACCTCCTGGCGGGCCGTGGCAAATGCCGGGATCAGCGGGCCGGATGGGCGCGACATGCTGCTGGAGGCTGTCGAGAAACGCTTCGGCACATACCGCGCGCCCGAGGTGATCGAGGTGCTCTCCGACAGCGGCAGCGCCTACACGGCAAAGGACACCCGCATCTTTGCCCGCCAGCTCGGGTTGAAGCCCTGCTTCACTCCGGTGGCCAGCCCGCAGTCCAGCGGCATGTCAGAAGCTTTTGTGAAAACGCTGAAGCGAGACTGCGTCCGGGTCAATCCACTGCCTGACGCTGAAACAGTTCTGTCACTGAAAGGAAGATGGATCGAAGACTATAACGAAAACCATCCGCCTTCCGGCTTGAAATGGCGCTCGCCCCGCGAGTTCTTTAGAGCCAAACCCGAAACCTCTTAGGTGTCCGGTCAAACGGGGGCTGGATCAAGCGGCTGGCTGCGGCGTCATATCCAACGCCATCCATGATGACGAGGAAGACTTTCTTGTCCATGGCTAGAGTGTCTCCGGTCGGGCCGCCGTTCGGCCGGGATAAGGGGGTGGTCTTTGACCGCCGCAGGCGTCCGCGTCGAGCATCTTGAGGCGGTTGGCCCTCACCAAAAGCGGAAGCTGGCGTAGGTCTGTTTCAGCACCGCCTTGGCCGTGAGGCCGGCCGCCACCCCGGCGCGGTCGATGATCTCTATCACGCCGCGGGTCGGGCTGTTGACCGCCCCCGACTGGATGCGCCCCAGCAAGATGGCGTCCTCGGCGGTTAGGCCTCGCCGCGGTGGATGGTCACGCCCGCGATCCGACAAAGCCCAGCTCGCGGGGGGCTGAGAGCGTGCGGCTATAGCTGCGGATAGCGGAAGCGGCTTTTTCAAGGCCTGCCTCGGGGCAGGGTCCTTGAAAGAGCTGGTGGCGATGTTGCCCGGAGACGCTGGTCGCCGATCTGCGCGAAAGACTTCTGACAGCGTGTGCCGCCGCGTGTGGCTGGCCGCGCTGGCGTTCTGCAAAACGGATGTGCATCCAGACAGTTGCGGCCGGACGGCGAAAGCGGCTGCGGCACGCGTTACAAAAGTTTCACCGAACCTCCTAAGAAACGCAGCGCTGCACGCCGTATTTCAATGTCCGGTACCCGGACAGTCAGTATGACCCGACCGGTATTTCATGATTCGAACATCAATCTCGCCTCGCTGGCAGCCTTCGATGCCACCGCGCGCCACCTGAAATTCTCCAATTCCGCGCAGGAACTGGGCTGACGCAGCGCACGGTCCCGATCCGGATCAAAAAGCTGGAGCGGCAGCTGAACGCCAGCCTGTTCGGACGCCGCGGCCGCACCTGGTGCTGACCGGCGAGGGCCACGCCTGCCACCCGCATGTGGCGAGGCGCTGGAAATCCTGTCCACCGCCGCCGGCCGGATGTTCTCGGGCGCGGGGTGCAACCGGGTGTCGCTCGCCTGTTTGTCGCCCGCCCTGGCCGGGCAGTGGCTGAGCCCTTTGGTGCCGGGGCTTTGGAGGGAGATCTTGGCGCCGCGGCTGAAAGCCGCCCGCCCGCTGGCCAAACGCGCCGCGCGCTGGCTGCTGGAGCGGGCAGGCGAAGCGGTGCCAGTGTATTGACAAGGGGGAGGGGGCTTTGCCCCCTCGCGCCTTGCGGCGCTCACCCCCAGGGTTTTTCGGGTCAGAAAGCAGCTGAAAGGGGGATGGGTCAGCTTTTCAGGACGGCAAGCGCCTCAGCCAGGTTGATGGCGCCATCGTAGAGCGCGCGGCCGGAGATTGCGCCGTTGAGCGGTGCGCCGCAGGCCTTCAGGGCGCGCAGATCGTCGAGCGAGGAAACCCCGCCCGAGGCGATCACCGGGATCGACACCGCGTTGGCGAGCGCCGCGGTGGCTTCCACGTTCGGGCCCTTCATGGCGCCGTCGCGCAGGATGTCGGTGTAGATGATCGCGGCCACGCCTGCGTCCTCGAAGGAGCGCGCCAAGTCGGTGACCATCACGTCGGTCTCCTCGGCCCAGCCCTTGGTCGCCACCTTGCCGCCCCGGGCGTCGATGCCGACCGCGACCTTGCCGGGGAATTCCCGTGCCGCTTCGCGCACCAGGTCCGGGTTTTCCACCGCGACGGTGCCCAGGATTACCCGGGCGAGGCCCTTGCCGATCCAGCGCTCGATCGTGGCCATGTCGCGGATTCCGCCGCCGAGCTGCGCGGGCACCTGACACTGTTGCAGGATCTCCTCCACCGGGGCGGCATTGACCGGCTCGCCCGCGAAGGCGCCGTTGAGATCAACCAGATGCAGCCACTCGCAGCCTGCCTCTACAAACTCCAGCGCCTGGGCAGCGGGGTTGTCGTTGAACACGGTGGTCTTGTCCATGTCGCCATGCAGGAGGCGCACGGCCTGGCCGTCCTTGAGGTCGATTGCGGGATAGAGGATCATCTGCGCTTTCCTTGCCAATGCTGCTGCCCCCGCGTTTTGCACAAGCCGGGCCGGGATTGCAACGCGACCCGAGGTCAGCCTTGCCCGGTCGCGGAGAGGCGGGACAGACTGGCCCTTGCGAGGCAGGCCGCATTGGAACGGCCGCCTGCAAACAGGGAGAAAGACAGCATGAAACGAGTGGCAGCGGCAATGGCGGTGGCCGTGGGGCTTGCCGGGCTGGCGGGCGCGGCGGCGGCGGACCCGGTTCTGGGGCTTTGGAAGACCCAAGCCGACGATGGCTCCTACGCCCATGTGGAGATGGAGAAATGCGGGTCCGCGGTTTGCGGCAAGATCGCCCGCACCTTCAATGCCTCCGGCGAGTACCAGTCGCCCAACATCGGCAAGACCCTGGTGATCGACATGGCGCCGAAGGGCGGCGGCTCCTATGCGGGCAAGGTCTGGCGGCCCTCCAACGGCAAGATCTACATCGGCAAGATGGACCTGGCGGGCAACAGCCTGGCGCTGCGCGGCTGCGTCGCGGGCGGGCTGATCTGCTCGAAACAGACCTGGAGCCGGGTGGAGTAAGCCTAGAGCAGCCCCAGCTGCACCGGGATCGGCACGAAGCCCTGGCTGACCTGCCGGTCCCGCGCGGCCTCGAACAGCTCCAGTGCCTCGGCGTGGCTCGCGAAATAGGCGCGCTTCTGCTGGCCGCCCGCTGCGCCGATCGGCCCCGAGGCGCGCTCCACGCACCATTCGCCGAACAGCGTCCGGCTGAGCTGCAGCACACAGTAGCGGTGGCGGCCGGCATGGTGGTCGAATTTTTCGAAACGGATCTGCACGGGGTAGGCGGCCTGGATCTGGGGAAATCGGGTCCGCCCCATATGCCTGCTGTCCGCCGCCCTGTCCATCGCTGACGAGGGGGCGGGGCGGCGGCCGCCGCCGCCGCCCCGCTTTGCGGCAAGGATGTCAGAGTTCGCCGGCGTACTGGCCGCGCGCCGGGTAGTCTTTTTCGACGATGAAATCCACCGCCGAGACCAGCTCCTCCACCGGCGGGCGTGCGAAAGGCATGGTCTGAACGCTGCCGAAATAGAGCGTCTGATCCGGCCGCACCAGGAACAGGCCGGGCTCGGAGAACAGTTCCGGCTCCTCCACCCCCACCGAGGTCTTGCCGCGGGAGGTCGAGATGTAGAGCCCCCAGTTGCGCGCCTCGGCCAGCGGCAGATCGTAGGCCAGGCGCAGCGCATCGGCGCCGATTTTCTCCGCCATCTCGCGTGCGCGGTCTTCGCCATCGGCGCTGATCGCGACGCAGGCGACACCGCGCTTTTCAAACTCGCCCACTTTTTCTTCAAACGCTTTGAGGTACTTGATGCAGATCGGGCAGTGCAGCCCGCGGTAGAAGCACAGCAGCGTGCCGGTGGTAGCGGTTTCAGCCGAAAGGTCGAAGGCACCGCCGCCGAGCAGCGGCAGTTTGAGGTCTGGGGTCTTCTGGCGGGGAATCAGCATCGGGCTCTCCTTTGGTTCACGCGATGCTGTCTTGTGGCAGCATCGGGGGCGTGCCGGGAGCGGCAATGCGGCGCTGTCACCCGAAAGTGATGGGCCGCGCGTCCGAGGCTGCGGCAGAAGATGGAAGTATTTGGGAAAGGAGGAAGGCGGCGGCAGTATTCGTCACCGCCGCCGGACGCGCTTGTCTTCGCGGCGGCTCAGGGCGCCCAGGTCAGGAAGTTGGCAATCATGCGCAGGCCGACCTCCTGGCTTTTCTCCGGGTGGAACTGCATGCCCAGCATGGTGCCGCGGCCGATCACCGCGGTGACGTCGCCGCCGTATTCCGCATGGGCCAGCCGCTCGGCCGGGTTGGAGGCAAGGTAGTGGTAGGAGTGCACGAAATAGCAGTGATCGCCGCTTTTGATGCCGTCGAAGACCGGGTGGGGATGATCGATCACCAGGTCGTTCCAGCCCATGTGCGGCACTTTCAGCGCGGGGTCCGAAGGCGTGATCTTCACCACGTTGCCATCGATCCAGCCGAGACCCGGGGTCTCCTCGTATTCATGGCCGGTGGTGGCCATCAGCTGCATGCCGACGCAGATGCCGAGAAAGGGGCGGCCCTTCTGCTCGACCGCCTCCACCATGGCCTCATAGATGCCCTTGTGGCCGCGCAGCTCCGCCGCACAGGCGGGAAAGGCGCCGTCGCCGGGCAGCACCAGCCGGTCGGCCCGGGCCACCACATCGGCCTCCGAGGTCACCACGACCTCGCCCGCGCCGGTTTCGCACGCCATGCGCTGGAAAGCCTTCTCGGCGGAATGCAGGTTGCCGGACTCATAGTCGATGATGGCGGTCAGCATGGCGTGTTTCTCCGGTTTTCGAATGGTCTTGCGGCCCGTGCGCGGAGCGGCACGGCCTTACAGAGCACCCTTGGTGGAAGGGATGGCGTCGGCCTTGCGCGGGTCGGTCTCCACCGCCAGGCGCAGGGCGCGGGCGACGGCCTTGAAGGCGGCCTCGGCGATGTGGTGGCTGTTGAACCCGTGCAGCTGGTCGATGTGCAGGGTGATGCCGCCATGGGTGCTGAGCGCCTGGAAAAACTCGCGCACCAGCTCGGTGTCGAAAGCGCCGATCTTGGGGCTGGGCAGCGTAACATTCCAGACCAGGTACGGCCGCCCCGACAGGTCCAGTGCGCAGCGCACCTGGGCGTCATCCATCGGCAGGTGGCATTCCCCGTAGCGGCGGATGCCGGTCTTGTCCCCCAGCGCCTGGACCAGCGCCTGGCCGATAGCAATGCCGGTATCTTCCACCGTGTGGTGGTCGTCGATGTGATAGTCGCCCTTGGCGCGGACCTTCATGTCGATCAGCGAATGCCGCGCCAGCTGGTCCAGCATATGGTCGAAGAAGCCAACCCCGGTCTGGTTGTCATAGACCCCGGTGCCGTCGAGGCTGATCTCGACCGAGATTTCGGTTTCCGCGGTCTTGCGGGTGATCTGGCTTTTGCGCATCTGCGGTTCGTCCTTGCTGTCCTGCGCCGCGCTTATAGAGCCGGGGCGGGGGGCGGCTCAAGGGCGGCGCGGCGGTTTCGCCCGATCTGTTGCCCTCAGCCTGCGCACGGGATTGCGCCGGGCCGCCCGGCATGCCAGCTTGGAGCGCAAAGCAACCCCTTCGAAAGAGGCGCAAATGTCGACCTGCGTATTCATCCAGATCCGCTGCAAGCCGGGCACCACCTACAAGGTGGCCGAGGAGATCGCGCTGCGTGAAATCCACTCCGAACTCTATTCCACCAGCGGCAATTTCGACCTGCTGATGAAGCTCTACATCCCCTCGGATCAGGACGTGGGCAAATACATCAACGACCATCTGCTGAATATCCCCAACATCGAGCGCTCGCTCACCACGATGACCTTCAAGGTGTTCTGAGCCGCGAACTGCCGCCGCGCCGTGCGGCACAACAGTATGCGCTTTCCCCTTTGCTTGCGCGCAGGGCAAAGCCTGTGTGCGAGGCGCTGCCTCGCGCTCCGGGGTATTTGAGGACAGAAAGTGGGGCAACCCGCCTGGCGCCGCCCCACTTTCTGTCTGGAAATACCCTGGGGGAATTGGCCGGAAGGCCAAGGGGGAAAAGCCCCGGTCGCCTCAGCCCGCCAGGATGCCCTCCGCTTTCAGCATCTCATAAGCGCGGTCCACCGCCCGCTTGGCGCGGCTCAGCATCTCGTCCACCTCTTTGCGGGTGATGATCAGCGGCGGGCAGAAGGCGAGCGCGTTGCCCGCAACCGCGCGCAGGATCAGGCCTTCCTCCTGGCAGGCCTTCACCGCCGCTGTGCCGCCCTTGCCGCCGGGAATGGTGACGCCGGTGGTCTTGTTCGAGACCAGCTCCAGCGCCGCGATCAGGCCCTTGCCGCGCACTTCGCCGACCAGCGGGTGGCCTTCGAAGATCTCGCGCAGCTGGGCCTGCATGTAGGCGCCCACTTCGGCGGCGTGTTCGAAGATGCGGTCGCGCTCGTAGATCTCCAGCGTCTTCAGCGCCGCGGCGCAGGCAGCGGGGTGGCCGGAATAGGTGTAGCCATGGCCGAACACCCCGACCTCGTTGGTCTGATCCACCATCGCCTCGTACATCCAGCCGGGGATCACCGCGGCCGAGATCGGGAAATAGGCCGAGGACAGCTGCTTGGCAAAGCTCATCAGATCCGGCTTGATACCCATGCTGGTGCAACCGAAATCCGCGCCGGTGCGGCCGAATCCGGTGATCACCTCATCGGCCCAGATCAGGATGCCGTGTTTGCGCAACAGCGCCTGCAGCTGCTCGTAATAGCCCTCCGGCGGCACGATCACGCCGGAGGCGCCGGTGATCGGCTCCACGATCATTGCCGCGATCGTATCGGGATCTTCGGCCAGGATCTGCTTTTCAAGGTTGCCGATGATGCGGTCGGTGAACTGTTCCTCGGTCTCGTTACCCTTGCGGCCGGTGTAGAAATGCGGCGCGTCCGAGCGCAGGATCGAGAGCGCCTCCAGCGGCGCGTCGAAATGCGCCAGATTCGCAGGCAGCGACGTCAGCGAGCCCGCCGCCACGGTGACGCCGTGATAGCCGCGCTCGCGGGTGATGATCTTGCGTTTTTCCGGCTTGCCGATGGCGTTGAAATAATAACGCAGCATCTTGTAGTGGGTGTCGTTGGCGTCGGACCCGGAACTGCCGAAGAAGATATAGGCATCCTCTACCGGCACCATGGCTTTCAGCTTCTCGGCCAGCTGCATCACCGGCTGATGCGTCTTGCCGCCGAACGTATGCGCGTAGGGCAGCGTGTTCAGCTGATCGGTGATCGCCTGGATCACCTCCGTGTTGTCATAGCCCAGCGAGGTGCACCATAAGCCGGCAAGCCCCTCGATGTACTGTTTGCCGTCCGAATCGTAGACGTAGATGCCTTCACCGCGCTCCAGGCAGAGCTGCTCGGTCGCGGTGAAGTTGGTGGTGGGATAGATGACTGGGGCCATGGCTGCACTCCTGAGGCTGGCCGCGCGCGGGCGGGACTTCATTGGGGGTAGCTTTGGCGGGAAAGCGGGGGGACGTCAAAGGAATTTGATCAAAAAAATTCAGAGGGTGAATTGCGCCAAGCCAAAACGCGAAAAGCCGCCTCGAAGGGCGGCCTTTTTGGAATTCCAAATGGAGCGGGCGATGAGATTCGAACTCACGACCCTTACCTTGGCAAGGTAATGCTCTACCCCTGAGCTACGCCCGCGCTGCCATTTGGTGAGGCGGTGAATAGGAAATACCGCGGCTGCCTGCAAGCGGAAAATGAGAGGATGGTGCATTTTCCCAGTCTGCCAGGCGGTCTTTGCGGCCTGAATGAGGAAACGGCAAAAGCGAGGGCGTCAACAGGAAAGGCCACCCCGGAGGGCGGCCTTTTCACTGGTCCGGATGGAGCGGGCGATGAGATTCGAACTCACGACCCTTACCTTGGCAAGGTAATGCTCTACCCCTGAGCTACGCCCGCGCTGCCGTCCGGTGAGGCGGTATTTAGGCAATCGCGCCTGAGGCTGCAAGCGGAAACTTAAAGGGGGCAGCGGCGGATTCCGCGAGCCCGCTCAGCCCTCGCCAGCGAGGAAATCCAACAAGCGGCTGCGCAGGGCGTCGAGATCTTTGGTCTCGCATTCCCAGATTGTCAGCACCTTCCAGCCCGCCGCGTTGAGCGCAGCGAGATGGGCGGCGTCGCGTTCGGCATTGCGCCGCAGCTTGGGTTCCCAGTAGTCCCGCCGTGAGGAGGGCACACGCCCGCCGCGGCAGCTATGCTGATGCCAGAAGCAGCCATGCACGAAGATCACCTTGCAGCGTGGTCCGAACACCAGGTCGGGCTTGCCGGGCAGGTCCTTGCGGTGCAGCCGGTAACGGAAGCCGAGCCCGTGCACCATCCGGCGCACCAGCATTTCGGGCTTGGTATCCTTGGCGCGGATCTGCGCCATGTTGGCGCTGCGCCGCTCTGGTGTCAGCTTGTCGGCCACGGCAGGGCATGTCCGGATTGTTCGGCCATGCGCGCATGATAGGCGTTTTCTACCCGGCAGGAAATGAACTCGGCATTGCTGCAGGCCGGCAGGTCAAGCGCCTTGATCAGTTGGGTGTCGAATTGGCCCGACAGCAGCAGGATGCCATCGCGCGCCAGGATGTCGCGCGTGCCCCGGCCGTTGTCCGAGCGGATGCGGCGCATGAAGTCCTTCTGCTGGGCCACCGCCTCCACCACGTCGCGGGCAATGGCGCGGCGCTGGACCAGACGGAACAGGGACGCCATGCGCACGTTGCCGGTTTCGCCCGCGAAGATCTGGCTTACCGCGTCCTCCGGCACCGTGCGCCAGAAATTGGCCGGGTAGGGATGGTCCTGCAGCAGCCAGAGGATATCGGCAAAGCCCTCCGCCGCGACGGCGCGTTTGGCGTCCTTGTTCTGGCTGCGGGTGAGATAGGCGGGCCGGGCGATGATCAGCCCGAGGTAGCAGCGCGCCCGCACCTCATCCGCGGCGACCAGCAGGCAGGGCGCGTCCAGCGCCTCGGTCGGAATCATCCAGGTGCTGCCCATCGTGTGCTTGATGTCGACGTCCTGGCCCAGGATCTCGGTATCCAGCCGGCCGGGGTGCAGTTGCAGCAGCGCGCGCAGCTCAATCTCCACGCGGGTGCCGATATAGGTCTTCTCGGTCTTTTCCAGCGAGTCATAGCTGCGCCGCCCGGTCTTGGGCGTCATGATCACGTTGTCGATGCAGTCGCGCAGCATCGACGGAAACGCCTCGGCCAGCGCGAGGGGACCGCCCGCGCGCCGGGTGACTTCCGCCGCAAGCTGCGACAGCAGCGGAAAGTCCGGGTGGCCGGGGACGACCCGGCTGGGCGGGAGTTTCTGTTTCAAAGCTTCGGTCCTCGCCTGGCTGGTGGCCGAGGCAGTGCAGCGGTCACGAAGGGCGCCTTACGCCCGCACGGCATGCAGCTTCGGCTTGGCAATCGCCGCCTTCAGCTCACGTGCCACCGCCTCGGCCACCGGCGGCGGGAAAGCATTGCCGACCTGGCGGTAGGCGTTGGTCTTGGCGCCGGTGAAATGCCAGGCATCCGGGAAGCCCTGGATGCGGGCCACCATCCGCACGGTGAGCCGCGGCATGTCGTTGTGGAACGGATCCGGCGCTTCATAGGCAATTGTGCGCCCCTCGACACCCAAGGCTGCCCAGGCCCGGCGCGCCCGCGTCGGGCCCAGATCCGGACCGCCATGCTTTTTGGAGCCGCCGACGATAGTGGGGGCGATCTCATCGGCCTTGGCGGCCCAGTCATCGGCACCGCGCCAGCCGCGTTCCTTCATCAGGTCGAGAAGCGTTTCGCCAACTGTGCGGGGGTTGTGCGGCAGCAGCTCCGGCCAGTTGAACTGGCCCGCATATTCCTTGCGCAGCGCCACAATGGCGACCCGCGGGCGCAGCTGCGGCACCCCGAAGTCCGAGGCGTTAAGCAGGCGCCAGTCGGTCTCGTAGCCCAGCTTCGACAGCTGCTTCTTCAGCTTCTCGCGGTAGTCGTGAAACACCGCATCGAGGAAGCCGCGCACGTTCTCGATCATCACCGCGCGGGGGCGGGTGGCATCGACGATCTCGATTGCATCGTCAAAGAGGTTGCGCTCGTCCTTCTCTCCCAGCTGCTTGCCCGCCACGGAAAAGGGCGGGCAGGGCAGGCCGCCTGCCAGCAGGTCGATGCCTTTGTAGGCAGCGGCATCTTCCTTGAAGCGGCGCACATCCTCTTCCAGCACATTCCATTGCGGGCGGTTGTGGCGCAAGGTGGCGCAGCAGTGCTTGTCGATCTCGACCAGGGCGGTGTGGCCGAAGCCGGCCTTTTCGAGGCCCAGGGCCTGGCCGCCGGCCCCAGCGCAAAGTTCTACCGATGTCAGCATGCCGTCCTGCCCGTCCGCTTCCGTTCCCGCTCTGTTCCTAGCGGCATTGATGATTCCGCACAAGGCTCAGGCTAGGGGTTATTCCTGAAACACGAAAGGCCACCCTTATGGGTGGCCTTTTCGCCGGTTCGAATGGAGCGGGCGATGAGATTCGAACTCACGACCCTTACCTTGGCAAGGTAATGCTCTACCCCTGAGCTACGCCCGCGCTGCCATTCGGTGAGCGGTGAAATAGGCGCTTGCCGCGCGGGCTGCAAGGGGAAAGTTCGCGCCTCTTGAAAAAACTTCGGGCTGCCGCGGCGGAAACAGCTGACCTGTGCGTGGAAGGCGGCAACAGCTGGCACAAGAGACAGAGGCAGAGGCCATGGTGACGAATGATATCTTGCGTATCGGCAGCCTGGCGGCGGCAATTGCCCTAGGTTGCATACTGCCGGGTAAGACGCCGGACGGCGCGGCTCCGAGTTTCGAAAGCATCAGCCCGCCTCCGGTTGCGGCGGTGAAGCTGCCGCAGGCGGCGGGCCGCAAGGCCTGATCCCTGGGGCGCCGTTCTTCGGCGCGAAAAGCGGCCCGGAAAACGCGTGTTTTTCCGGTGTCGCCCGGCTGCGATGACCTGCCTGCGAAAGAAAAGGCGCCGTGCCCGGGAGCACGGCGCCTGTATCAGGGCGCTTGGCGTCCCCGGAGCCTTATTCCAGCTCGACGAGCAGGTCCTTGGCGTCGATTTGGGCGCCGGGCTGCACGTGGACGGCAGAGACCACCGCGTCGCGCTCGGCGTGGATGCCGGTTTCCATCTTCATCGCCTCGATGGTCAGAAGCATGTCGCCTTCCTTCACCTTCTGGCCCGGCTGCACCGCGACCGTGGCCACCACGCCCGGCATTGGCGCGCCCGCGTGGTTCGGATTTCCGGCTTCGGCCTTGGGCCGCACCTCGGCCGAGGCCTTGACCAGGCGGTTCGGCACCCGGATCACCCGCGGCTGGCCGTTCAGCTCGAAGAACAGCTTCACCTCGCCCTTTTCGTCGGTGTCGCCGATTGCCTGCAGGCGGATCTCCAGCGTCTTGCCGGGGTCGATTTCGGCGGTGATCTCCTCGCCCGGCTCCATGCCGTAGAAGAAGGTCCGCGTCGGCAGCGTGCGCACCGGCCCGTACTGGCGGTGGCGGCCCATGTAGTCGAGGAAGACCTTGGGATACATCAGGTAGCCGTTCAGGTCCTCGTCATCGACCTTGTAGCCCTCGAGTTCCCTGGACAGCTCCTTGCGGGTTGCCTCCAGGTCGACCGGCGGCAGGTGCGCGCCGGGGCGCTCCAGGTTGGGGGCCTCGCCCTTCAGCACCTTTTTGACGATCCCTTCCGGGAAGCCGCCGGGAGGCTGGCCGAGGTTGCCGCGCATCATGTCCACCACCGAGTCGGGGAAGGAGACATCCGTATTCGGGTCTTCGACTTCTGCCCGGGTCAGACCCTGGCTCACCATCATCAGCGCCATGTCGCCCACTACCTTGGACGAGGGCGTCACCTTCACGATGTCGCCGAACATCTGGTTCACGTCGGCATAGGTGTGCGCCACCTCGCTCCACCGGTCCTCCAGCCCCAATGAGCGCGCCTGCGCCTTGAGGTTGGTGAACTGGCCGCCGGGCATCTCGTGCAAGTAGACCTCCGACGAAGGCGCCTGCATGCCGGATTCGAACGCCGTGTAATGGCCGCGCACATGATCCCAGTAGTCCGAGATCTCGCGCACAGCACCGATGTCGAGCCCGGTGTCGCGGTCGGTGTGGCGCAGCGCCTCGACCACGGTGCCGAGCGTCGCCTGCGAAGTGTTGCCCGAGAACGCATCCATCGCGCAGTCGACCGCATCGACGCCCGCCTCGGCGGCGGCGAGGATGGTGGCGACGGCAACGCCCGCGGTGTCATGGGTGTGGAAGTGGATCGGCAGGCCGACCTCCTCCTTCAGGGCCTTGACCAGCTGGCGCGCGGCGACGGGTTTCAACAGCCCCGCCATGTCCTTCAGCCCCAGCACATGCGCGCCTGCGGCTTCCAGCTCCTTGGCCATGCCGACGTAGTATTTCACGTCATACTTGGCGCGCGCCGGGTCGTTGATGTCGCCGGTGTAGCAGATGGTGCCTTCGCAAATCTTGCCGCTTTCGACCACCGCATCCATGGCGACGCGCATGTTCTCCACCCAGTTCAGGCTGTCGAAGACGCGGAAGACGTCGATGCCCTTGGCGGCTTCTTTCACGAAGAACTGCACCACGTTGTCGGGATAATTGGTATAGCCCACCCCGTTGGAGCCGCGCAGCAGCATCTGGGTCATCAGATTCGGCATCCGGTCGCGCAGGTCGCGCAGGCGCTGCCAGGGGCATTCCTGCAGGAAGCGGTAGGCCACGTCGAAGGTTGCGCCGCCCCAGCACTCGACCGAGAACAGCTGCGGGAGGTTCTGCGCATAGGCCGGGGCCACCTTGATCATGTCATGGCTGCGCATGCGCGTTGCCAGCAGCGACTGGTGCCCGTCGCGCATGGTGGTGTCGGTGATCAGGAGCTGGCGTTGCGCCTTCATCCAGTCGGCCACCGCCTGCGCGCCCTTCTGCTCCAAGAGGTTGCGGGTGCCGTAAGGCGTGTTGCCCGGTTCCACCTTGGGAGCGCGCGGCTCCTTCAGGTCGGGCGAGGGCGCGGCGCGTCCCTCGGTCTCCGGATGGCCGTTCACGGTGATGTCGGCGATATAGGTCAAGACCTTGGTGCCGCGGTCGCGCCGCTTCTTGAAGTGGAACAGGTCCGGTGTCTCGTCGATGAACTTGGTGGTGTATTCATTCGACAGGAAGGTCGGGTGCTTCAGCAGGTTCTCGACAAAGGCGATGTTGGTGGAGACCCCGCGCACCCGGAATTCGCGCAAGGCGCGGTCCATGCGGGCAATCGCCTTCTCGGGCGTCGGCGCCCAGGCGGTGACCTTGGTCAGCAGCGAGTCGTAATAGCGGGTGATCACGCCGCCCGCATAGGCGGTGCCGCCATCCAGACGGATGCCCATGCCGGTGGCCGAGCGGTAGGCGGTGATGCGGCCATAATCGGGAATGAAGTTGTTGAGCGGATCTTCGGTGGTGACCCGGGTCTGCAGCGCGTGGCCGTTGAGGCGGATCTCGTCCTGGCTGGCTTTGCCGGTGGCCTCGGCCAGGCTTTTGCCCTCGGCGATCAGGATCTGCGCCTGCACGATGTCGATGCCGGTTACCTCTTCGGTGACGGTATGCTCCACCTGCACCCGCGGATTCACTTCGATGAAGTAGAAGTTGCCGGATTCCATATCCATCAGGAATTCGACGGTACCCGCGCATTCATAGTTCACATGGGCGCAGATCTTGCGGCCAAGATCACAGAGCTCCTCGCGCTGCGCGTCCGAAAGGTAGGGCGCGGGCGCGCGTTCCACGACCTTCTGGTTGCGGCGCTGAACCGAGCAGTCGCGCTCCCACAGGTGGTAGATCTCGCCATGCTTGTCGCCGAGGATTTGCACCTCCACGTGGCGGGCGCGGGTGATCATCTTTTCCAGATAGCCTTCGCCATTGCCAAAAGCGGCTTCTGCCTCGCGGCGCCCCTCAAGCACCTTTTCCTCCAGCTCGTCCTCGGAGTGGATCGGCCGCATGCCGCGGCCGCCGCCGCCCCAGCTGGCCTTGAGCATCAAGGGATAGCCGACCTCGGCCGCTTCCTTGCGGATCGCGTCCATGTCGTCGCCCAGCACCTCGGTGGCGGGGATCACCGGCACCCCGGCTTCGACCGCGACGCGGCGGGCCGAGGCCTTGTCCCCCAGCGCGCGCATGGTTTCCGCCTTGGGGCCGATGAAAGTGATGCCGTTGCGCGCGCAGGCATCGACAAAATCCGGGTTCTCCGACAACAGGCCATAGCCCGGGTGGATCGCATCGGCGCCGCTTTCCTTGGCGACGCGGATGATCTCGTCGATCGAGAGGTAGGCGGCCACCGGCCCCAGCCCCTCACCGATGCGGTAGGCTTCGTCGGCCTTGAAGCGGTGCAGGCCGAGCTTGTCCTCCTCGGCGTAGACAGCGACGGTGCGCTTGCCCATCTCGTTGGCGGCGCGCATCACGCGGATCGCGATCTCGCCACGGTTGGCAATCAGGATTTTTTTAAAGTCGGTCATGTCACCCTCGGGGTCCGTGCAAGTTGGTGCAGTGTTAGGCGGATCATATCGGGAGGTATATCAGCAGTTCTGGGTATTTCCGGCATGATTGCGCTCTCAAGCGGCCTGTTGGTTGCTTCTGGGCCTGCGAAATCAGGGCTGCCGTTCGGGATGGCGGCCCGGCGGGAAGGGCAGCCTTCGCAGGAATGTTGCGGAAACCTTACAGCCGCGTCGCGGTTTTGTAACCGATTTCGCCGCATTGCAGCGGAAAATTTCGCTCTGCACTGCGGCATTTCGGCGCGTTTTTCGGGCAATGGGCAAATTGCACTCCGGGGAGCGCCCGGATTTCAGTCCACGCGTCTCACCTCAAGGTTGCGCGCGCCATTCAGGCTGGCTAGACCAAGCTGGCCCATGTTGGCTTCCAGATCGCGGGCCAGCACCTCGGTCAGATGCGCAGGGCCTGCCGGGCCAAGGGCCGCCAGCGCGTAGTGGAAGCCGCGGCCCAGCATCACGAAATCCGCCCCCAGCGCCAGCGCGCGCAAGATGTCCAGCCCGCCCTCGACGCCGCTGTCGAAGATCACCGGCAGGTCGACCGCCGCGCGGATTTCCGGCAGCAGGTCTATCGCTGCGGGGCAGCCGTCGAACTGGCGGCCGCCGTGGTTGGAGACCCAGACCGCGTCCGCTCCCGCCTCCTGCAGGCGCACGGCATCCCCGCCGCGCAGCACGCCCTTCACCACCAGCTGCCCCGGCCAGTTGCACCGCAGCCACTCCATATACGCCCAATCGGGCGAGGTGCGCAGCAGGTAGCCGATATGGGCAGTGGAGGGCAGACTGGCGCGCGGCTCCCCGATGTATTTGTCGAGCGTGCGCATCCGCGGCATCCCCTGCTGCGCCATGCCGATAGCCCAGGCCGGCCGCCGCGCCACCTGCGCCAGCAGCCGCGGTGTCAGCCGTGGCGGCTGAGTCAGGCCCGAGCGCGTCTGCCGCTCCCGGCGCGAGGCCACCGGCACATCCACCGTCAGCACCAGCGTGCCAAACCCCGCATTCCGGGCCCGCTCCAGCAGATCGCTGCGGATCGCTTCATCCTTGGGCGGGTAGAGCTGGAACCAGCCATGCGCGCCCAGATCGGGCGCCAGTTCCTCCGGCGTGCGGCTCGCCACGGTAGAGAGGCAATAAGGCAGCCCCGCCTTAGCGGCGGCGCGCGCGAGCAAGCGTTCGGCATCGGGCCAGATCAGCCCCGACATCCCCACCGGCGCAATCCCGAAGGGCAGGGGGTGCGCCTCTCCCATCAGCCTCACCGACAGATCCGGCTGCACCGGCCCGTGCAGGATCGAAGGCAGCAGTCCGATCCGGTCCAGCGCGCCTCGGTTGCGCGCCTTCGCGGCCTCCGCCCCGGTGCCGCTGTCGAGGTAGTCCCAGACAAAGGCAGGCAGCCGCCGCTGCGCGCGCGTCTTCAGATCGGAAAGGCCGGGGTAGCGCTGATGCAAATCCATGCGCGCATTAGCGGGGCGCGCTTTGCGAATGTCCAGTCCCGCCGGAACGGCCGCCGCAGCCAGCCATGCAACCGCCGCAAAGCTTGCGAACAGAGTGTGAACGTCCCCTTCCCGCCGCTGCTGAATCACGTTAGGATCACGGCCATGAGCAGTTTTGACGAAATGGACGCCTTTGAGGGCGCTTCGCTGTCGGCCCGTGCCATGCAGGCGCGGCCGATGCCGTATCTGGACAGCCTGAACCCGGCACAGCGCGAGGCGGTCGAATGCCTCGACGGGCCGGTCCTGATGCTTGCAGGCGCGGGAACCGGCAAGACCAAGGCGCTGACGGCGCGGATCGTGCATCTGCTGACCACCGGCCGCGCGCGCCCGAACGAGATTCTGGCGGTCACCTTCACCAATAAGGCCGCCCGCGAGATGAAGGAGCGCGTCGGCGCCATGCTGGGCCAGGCGATCGAGGGGGTGCCGTGGCTCGGTACTTTCCACTCGATCTGCGTGAAGCTCTTGCGCCGCCACGCGGAGCTTGCCGGGCTGAAGTCGAATTTCACCATTCTGGACACCGACGACCAGATCCGCCTGCTGAAGCAGCTGATCCAGACCGCGGGCATCGACGACAAGCGCTGGCCCGCGCGGATGCTGGCGGGCATCATCGACGACTGGAAGAACCGCGCGCTGACGCCGGAAAAGCTGCCCGCGGCCGATGCCGGCGCCTACAACAACCGCGGCCCCGAGTTCTATGCCCTGTACCAGACCCGCCTGCGGGAGCTGAACGCGGTCGATTTCGGCGACCTGCTTCTGCATATGGTCACCATCTTTCAGGACAACCCGGATGTGCTGGCGCAATACCAGCGCTGGTTCCGCTATATCATGGTGGACGAATACCAGGATACCAACGTGGCGCAGTATCTCTGGCTGCGGCTCCTGGCTGGCGGTCACAAGAACATCTGCTGCGTTGGCGATGACGATCAGTCGATCTATGGCTGGCGCGGTGCCGAGGTCGGCAACATCCTGCGCTTCGAGAAGGATTTCCCCGGCGCCATGGTGGTGCGGCTGGAGCAGAACTACCGCTCCACTGGGCATATCCTAGCCGCCGCGTCCAACGTGATCCGCGGCAATGCCGGGCGTCTGGGCAAGGAGCTGTGGACTGATGCCGGCGATGGCGAGAAGGTCCGCCTGATCGGCCATTGGGACGGCGAGGAAGAGGCCCGCTGGATCGGCGAAGAAATTGAAGCGATGCAGCGCGGCACCCGCGGCCAGGCGCCGTTGGGGCTGGATCAGCTGGCCATTCTGGTGCGCGCCTCCCACCAGATGCGCGCGTTTGAAGACCGGTTTCTGACCATCGGCCTGCCCTACCGGGTGATCGGCGGCCCGCGCTTCTACGAGCGGCTCGAGATCCGCGACGCGATGGCCTATTTCCGGGTTGTGGTCTCGCCCGACGACGACCTGGCGTTTGAACGCATCGTCAACACACCGAAACGGGGCTTGGGCAACAAGGCGCAGCAGACCATCCAGGGCATCGCCCGCGAAAACGGCGTGCCGCTGGTCGAGGGCGCGCGGCTGGCGGTGGAGAGCGGGCTGATCAAGGGCAAGGGCGGCAGTGCCCTGCGCCAGCTGGTGGAGGGCATCGCCCGCTGGGGCCGCATGGCCGGCGACGCGGACATGACCCATATGGAGCTGGCCGGGATCATCTTGGACGAGTCGGGCTACACCGCTATGTGGCAGAACGACAAGAACCCGGATTCGCCCGGCCGCCTGGAAAACCTCAAGGAGCTGGTGAAGGCGCTGGAATCGTTCGAGAACCTGCAAGGCTTCCTCGAACACGTCAGCCTGGTGATGGACAACGACAAGCAGGACGCCGACCAGAAGGTCTCGATCATGACGCTGCACGCGGCCAAGGGGCTGGAGTTTCCCGCGGTCTTCCTGCCGGGCTGGGAGGACGGCCTGTTCCCCTCGCAGCGTTCGATGGATGAAAGCGGCCTCAAAGGGTTGGAGGAAGAGCGCAGGCTGGCCTATGTCGGCATCACACGGGCGGAGCAGATCTGCACCATCTCCTTTGCCGGCAACCGCCGGGTGTTCGGCCAGTGGCAGTCGCAGCTGCCGTCGCGCTTCATCGACGAGCTGCCGGAGGAACACGTCGAGGTGCTGACCCCGCCCGGGCTGTACGGCGGCGGCTACGGCGCTGCGGCCCCCGGTGCTGCAACGGCTGGCGGCCAGGTGAAATCCAGCATCGAGGAGCGCATGGCCTCCGCCGATGGCTACAATTCGCCGGGCTGGAAGCGGATGCAGGCGCGCGCGGGCCAGCGCGGGCTGAGCCAGCCGAAGGAAAGCAAGCACCAGGTGATTGACCTCACCGCGACTTCCAGTTTCACGCTGGGCGAACGGGTGTTCCACCAAAAGTTCGGCTATGGCGCCATCACGGGTATCGAAGGCGACAAGCTGGAAGTGGATTTCGAGAAGGCCGGCGTGAAGAAGGTCGTCGCCCGCTTCGTCACCGCCAGCGGCGACGTGCCGTTCTGAGGCATGGCCTAAGACATTGACGGATCGGATCGCGCAGCGATCCGATCCGGGCGCGGGGGGGGGGGGGGGGGGGGGGGGGGGGGGGGGGGGGGGGGGGGGGGGGGGGGGGGGGG
>NZ_JBMERR010000021.1:18820-86387 GCF_048820915.1 Cribrihabitans pelagius
CCCCCCCCCCCCCCCCCCCCCCCCCCCCCCCCCCCCCCCCCCCCCCCCCCCCCCCCCCCCCCCCCCCCCCCCCCCCCCCCCCCGCCACCCTTTCCTCACCACACAGCGCAAACAGCATCCCGCGGGCGGGCTGCGTGCGGCCGTGTGCCGGCATATCCATGAGATGAAAAAAGGGGGGGAACAAGAAACGGCGGCGCCCAGGGAGGAGGAGGGGGCACCGCCGTTCTGTCAAGCACCGGAAATCAGGGAGGAGGAGATCCCGGTGCATTCATGCCCGGCTTTGCGCCGGTATAGGGTGCGGTGGCATCAGGGAGGAGGAGGATGCCACCGCGTAGTGCAGGCCCTCAAGGGAGGAGGAGTGAGGACCTGATCTCTATCAGTTGTGTTCGTAGGCGGCCTGATAGGCCACGCGTTTGATTTCCGACCGGTTCAGGCCGAGGTCGGCCAGCTCGCGGCCGCTCAGCGCGGAGAGCTCGCTGACGGTCCGGTTATAGAGGCGGTAGCGGTTCACCCGGACCACCAGCGCCTGCAGCCAGCCAAAGGATGCTGCGGGTTTCGCCATGCTGATCTGTTGTATCGCTGCCATCGGTCTATCCTCGGTCAGTCTGTTGCGTTGCTGCGCTGCGGCGCCGTTTCTTGAACACCAATTTAAGGAAATCCCGGGGCGGGACAATCCCATGACTCGTCATTGCTGCTATGCAGCATCTGCATGGGTGACGCTACGTATGCTATTGGAAAGCTGCGGCAAATTTGGGCGGACCGCACCAGCGTGCCGGATTTCGGGGCAGTTTCTGATCCGGTCTGCCGGTCTGACGGCCCTTAGCGCAGCCCGTCCGCGTCCTCCCGCGGCTGCGGCCCGGCGGCGCCCGGCAGCCGGTCCCGGGACCGTCCCCGATACCTTTTTTGCATCAGCGCGGGCGGGCCGGGGCGTACTGCGCTTTCGTGCCGGGCGCCGCGCGCATATATAAGGCGCAAGCAAAGCAGGAGGGCGCAAATGCCGGTCACCCAGGAAGAGATACACGCCGCGCTGGAGCGGCTGGAGCTGCCCGACGGCGGCACCCTCGTGTCGCGCGATATGCTGCGGGCGCTCAGGGTCGAGGACGGCAAGGTCAGCTTCGTGATCGAGGCGCCGAGCCCGGAGATCGCCAAGCTGATGGAGCCATTGCGCAAGGCGGCGGAGGCGGCGGTGCTGGCGCTGCCGGGCGTCTCGGGCGTGAGCGCCGCGCTCACCGCCCATGCGCCGCAGGCGAAAGCGCCCAGCCTGAAGATTGGCGGCCATGCCAAGCCGCAGGCCGGGCCGATGAAGCCGTCAGGCGTGCAGCGTATTCTGGCGGTGGCGTCGGGCAAGGGCGGCGTCGGCAAATCCACCATTGCCTCCAACCTCGCCGTGGCGCTGGCCAGGCAGGGCCGCAAGGTGGGGCTTCTGGATGCCGATATCTACGGGCCGAGCCAGCCGCGGATGATGGGCGCCAAGGGCCGCCCCGCCAGCCCCGACGGCAAGACCATTGAGCCGCTGCATGCCCATGGTGTCACCCTGATGTCGATCGGCTTCATGCTGGAGGAGGGCAAGGCCGTGATCTGGCGCGGCCCGATGCTGATGGGCGCCTTGCAGCAGATGCTGGGGCAGGTGAACTGGGGCGAGTTGGACGTGCTGATCGTCGACCTGCCGCCCGGCACCGGCGATGTGCAGCTGACGCTCTGCACCAGGACCGAACTTTCGGGCGCCATCGTGGTCTCCACCCCGCAGGATGTGGCGCTTCTGGATGCGCGCAAGGCGATGGATATGTTCAAGACGCTGAACACCCCGGTGCTTGGGCTGATCGAGAACATGTCCTTCTTCACTTGCCCCGATTGCGGCGGCGAGCACCATATCTTCGGCCATGGCGGCGTAGCGGCCGAGGCGGAGACGCTGGGGCTGCCGCTCCTGGGTGCGCTGCCGATCGATCTTGAGACCCGTCTGGCGGGCGACAGCGGCACGCCGGTGGCGGCGGGTGAGGGGGCGACGGCGGAGGCCTATGCCCGGATCGCGGCCGGGCTGATCAAGGGCGGCATGGCCTGAACCGCCGTATTCTTCTTGAACCGGAAAGGCCCGCCCGCTGGCGGGCCTTTTGCTGTCCGCTGTCCGCTGCCCCGCCGCAGGGGTGGGGTCCGGGCTGCTACGGGCGGGCGGGCCCAAGGCTGCTGCCGCGCCTGCGCAGTACGGTATGGGACGGGCGGGAGGTCATGGCGCCGGCGGGAAATCGCGGGACGCTTGGGAAATCATGGGAGCCATGGGAAATCGTGGCCCGTGCGCGCGGCTTCCTGCTGCCGGCGTCCGCGAATCACCCGGAGATCCGCTGCTTCTGGCGGATTTGCGCCATTCTGGCCGGGTGTTTTGGGAACATAGTGTGAACTTCCGATCTTATTCCGAGTCGAGTGATAGAATCGCGGGAAATTATGGGAAGAAAAATGCGGAGGCAATCAGCATCTATATGTTGTGTTTTTGGATGCAATCGTGACTACACCGGCCAAATACTTGCAAGATCCGACCCGAATCTCTTGCAGAATCTGTGCGTTCCTGACACCGGCGCCCCGATTCTGTGCAAAAAACAGTTGCGGGACCATCAATTCCCATAGTATCCCTTATTCATCGGATGAGACGAGGGACGGGGCGCACACAAGACCCCAGTCAAAAACAATAAAGCAGGTTTCATACAGGCCTTCGCTTTCATCAGACAAGAAGAGATCCGGCGCGCGGGCGAGCAGACATCCCCCCAGATGGTGCGCGCAGCCGGACATCCCGCACAGCGGGTCAAGGCGGCGGGTTGATCGGTGGCAGCAGATCAACCCGCCGCTTTCCATTCTGGGGAACGGCAAGGCGCGCGGGGCGCAGGAGAAGGGGCAGAAGGCTTGGGCCGCAGGTTCAGAGGCGAAAGCCACCATAAGGTGGACAGCAAGGGGCGGGTGTCGATCCCGGCCTCTTTTCGCCGTGTGCTGGAGGCCTCGGACCCCAACTGCGACCCCGGCGGCAACCCCGAGCTGGTGATCGTCTACGGCGACCACCGCCGCCAGTTCCTGGAATGCTACACGATGGAGGCGATCGAGGAGGTCGACGCCAAGATCGCCGCGCTGCCCCGGGGCTCCAAGGGCCGCAAGATCCTCGAACGCATGTTCAACGGCCAATCCTTGCCGACCACCGTCGATGAGACCGGCCGCCTTGTCCTGCCCGCGAAACTGCGGCAGAAGATTGGGCTGGAGGGCGAGGCCTTCTTCATCGCCTCCGGCGATACCTTCCAGATCTGGAAGCCCGAGACCTACGAAGAGGTCGAGATGGCCGAAGCCGAGAAGCTGATGGAAGAGCTCCCGGAAGACTTCGACCCCCTTGAATTCCTAGACGGCGCCGGAGGCGCATAGATCATGACGGACCGCCCCTCTGCTCCTTCCGGTCCCCACATCCCCGTTCTGCTGAGGCCGCTGCTGAAGGCGGTGGCGCCGGTCTCGGGCCGCTGGCTCGATGGCACCTTCGGTGCCGGCGGCTACACCCGCGGGCTCTTGGAAGCCGGCGCCGACCAGGTGATCGGCGTCGACCGCGACCCGCTTGCCTTTGAGCTCGCGAAACCCTGGGCCGGAGAATACGGCGCGCGGCTGGTGCTGCAGCAGGGCGTGTTCTCGCGCATGGACGAATACGCGCAGGACCTCGATGGCGTGGTGCTGGACCTCGGCGTCTCCTCCATGCAGCTCGATCTGGCGGAGCGCGGGTTCTCCTTCATGAAGGACGGCCCGCTCGACATGCGCATGTCGCAGTCCGGGCCTTCGGCGGCGGACCTAATTGCCGAACTGACCGAGGAGCAGATCGCGGATATCCTGTTCCACTACGGCGAGGAGCGCGCCAGCCGCCGCATTGCCAAGGCGATCGTCAGGGAACGCGGGATCGAGCCGGTCACCACGACCCTGCGCCTGGCCGGCATCATCGAGAGCTGCCTGCCGCGCCCCAAGCCCGGACAGTCGCACCCGGCGACCCGCAGCTTCCAAGGCCTGCGCATCGCGGTTAACGCCGAGTACGACGAGCTGTTCGAGGGTCTCCTGGCGGCCGAACGCGCGCTGAAGCCCGGCGGGCTGCTGGCTGTCGTTACCTTCCACTCGGTCGAGGACCGCATGGTCAAACGCTTCTTCCAGCACCGCGCGGGCAAGACCGGCCGCGCCAACCGCTATGCGCCCGAGCAGGAAGAGACCCCCTCCCAGTTCGAGCTGGTGACCCGCAAGGCCGTGGGCCCGGACGAACAGGAGCTGGCGGAAAACCCGCGCGCCCGCTCCGCCCGGCTGCGCGTCGGCCGCCGCACCGATGCCGAACCCGGCCCGATCACCGCCAAGGAACTGGGCATGCCGCAGTTGAAAGAGGCCCGCAAATGAAGACCTTGCTCTATGCTGCCACCGCGCTCGCCGTCTTTGGCCTGGCCTTCTGGGCCTACCGCGAGAATTACGCCACTCAGCAGGTCCTGAAGGAAACCCGCGCATTGCAGCGCCAGATCGGCGCCGCGCAGGTGCGGCTCAGCGTGTTGCGCGCCGAATGGGCCTATTTGAACCGCCCGGCGCGGCTGCGCGACCTGGCCGAGATCAATTTCGACCGGCTCGGCCTGCTGCCGCTGCGCCCGGACCAGTTCGGCCGCGTCGACGAGGTGACCTATCCCGAGCCGCCCGAGCTGGAAGTCACCGGCGGCATCGAGGTGTCCTCGCTCAACGCCGCCGCCCGCGCAGGGAGCCAGCTGCCATGATCCGCACCCCGCTGCGCCCGCTCGCCCGTGTCCTGCACGCCCGCGCTACCGGCGCAAACCCGGATGCGATCGAAAAGGAAAACATCAGCCTGCGCCACCAGGAGATGCAGACCCGCGCCCGCCAGCGGGCGGAGGGGCGGCTGCTGGTACTGGGGCTGTTCTTCCTCTGTGCCTTTGGCGCGATTGCCGGGCGCATGGGCATCATGGCGGTGTCCGAACCCGCCGAGCCGGTGGCCCGCGCGCCGGGCAGCATCATCGCCATGCAGCGTGCCGATATCGTCGACCGCAACGGCACGCTGCTTGCGACCAACTTCGAGACCCACTCGCTTTATGCCCAGCCGCCGCAAATGATCGACCCGGTGGGCGCCGCGGACAAGCTGGTGGAGATCTTCCCCGACCTTGACCGCGAGCGCCTGGTGAAGGACTTCACCGGCAAGCGCAAGTTCCTGTGGGTGAAGAAGAAAATCAGCCCCGAGCAGAAGCAGGCGGTGCATGACATTGGCGACCCCGGCCTGCTGTTCGGCCCCCGCGAGATGCGGCTTTATCCCAACGGCAGCCTGGCGGCGCATGTGCTGGGCGGGGCCGGGTTCGGCAAGGAAGGCGTGAGTGCGGCCGAGGTGATTGGCGTCGCCGGGGTGGAGCGGCAGTTCGACGATTACCTGCGCGACCCCGCCAATGCCGGGAAGCCGTTGCAGCTGTCGCTCGATGTCTCGGTGCAGGCCGCGGCGGAGCAGGTGCTCTATGGCGGCGTGAAGCTGATGAACGCCAAGGGCGCCACCTCCATCCTGATGGATGTGCACACGGGCGAGGTGATCTCGGTAGTGTCGCTGCCCGACTTCGACCCCAACAACCGGCCGCGCCCGCCGGCTTCGGGCTTTGACCCTTCGGTCAGCCCGCTGTTCAACCGCGCGGTGCAGGGGGTTTACGAGCTGGGTTCGACCTTCAAGATCTTCACCACCGCGCAAGCGATGGACCTCGGCCTGGTGGAGGAGGATACCATCATCGACACCCGCGGCCCGCTGCGCTGGGGCCGCTTCGCAATCCGCGATTTCCGCAACTATGGCAACGAAATGTCGGTGACCAAGATCATCGTCAAATCCTCCAACATCGGCACCGCGCGGCTGGCGCAGCAGATTGGGGTGGAGCGGCAGAAGGCTTTCCTCGACACGCTTGGCATGCTGGAGCCGACGCCGTTCGAAATCTCCGAGGCGCAGGGCGGCCAGCCGCTGCTGCCCGCCAACTGGTCCGAGCTGTCGGCGATGACGATCTCTTACGGCCACGGCATCTCGACCACGCCGATGCATCTTGCGGCGGGCTATGCGGCGATTGCCAATGGCGGCCGCTATGTCAGCCCGACGATTCTGAAGCAGACAGGCGCGCAGCCCGGCGAGCGGGTGTTGAGCGCGGCCTCGGCTGAGGCGGCGCGCAAAATGTTGCGCAAGGTGGTGACCAGCGGCACCGCCAGCTTTGCCGAAGTGCCGGGCTACCAGGTCGGCGGCAAGACCGGCACCGCCGACAAGCCGCGCCCCCGCGGCGGTTACTACGAGGACAAGGTCATTGCCACTTTTGCCTCTATTTTCCCGGCACATGACCCCAAATACGTGCTGATCGTGACGCTCGACGAGCCCTCGGTCATCGCCCATGGCGAAGAGCGCCGCACCGCAGGCTGGACCGCCACGCCGGTCGCGGCCGAGATGATCGGCCGGGTGGCGCCGCTGCTGGGCCTGCGGCCGCAAGTTGAACCCGCAGAGGTGACTGGTATAACCCTGACCTCGAACTAGACAGGTGAGGGCCGCCATGAGCAGCAAGAGACCAGATCAGCCTCTGAGCCAATTGGGGCTGACCGCCCGCGGCGGCGCCGACCCGCAGATCAGCGGCTTGGCGGTGGACAGCCATCAGGTCCGCCCGGGCTTTCTATTTGCTGCCCTTCCGGGCAGCAGGCAGCATGGTGCCAAATACATTCCGGCGGCGCTGGAGCGGGGCGCAACCGCCATCCTCTCTGATGCCGCCGGCGCCGGGATTGCCGCCAAGGTGCTGGCCGACAGCCACGCCGCGCTGGTGGTGGTCGAAGACCCGCGCCAGGCGCTCGCCTATGCCGCGGCGCTGTGGTTCGGGGCCCAGCCGCAGACCGTGGTCGCGGTCACCGGCACCAATGGCAAGACCTCGGTTGCGAGCTTCGTGCGCCAGATCTGGATGGAGCTGGGCCACAAGGCCGTGAACATGGGCACCACCGGCATCGAAGGCGCCTGGAGCTACCCGCTGTCCCACACCACGCCGGAGCCGGTCACCCTGCACCGCGCGCTGGCCGCGGCCGCGGAGGAGGGCGTCACCCATGCGGCGATGGAGGCGTCTTCGCACGGGCTCGACCAGCGGCGGCTCGACGGGGTGCAGCTGGCAGCGGCCGGCTTCACCAACTTTACGCAGGACCACCTCGACTACCACGAAACCTTCGAGGCCTATTTCGCCGCCAAATCCGCCCTGTTCTCCCGGGTGCTGCCGGACGAGGGCGTGGCCGTCATCAATCTGGCCGATCCGCGCGGCGCCGACATGCGCGCGGTGGCAGAGGCGCGCGGCCAGGAGATCATCACGGTCGGGCGCGGGGAGGGCGACCTCAGCCTCTTGGGCATGCGCTATGACGGCACCGGCCAGGACATCCGCTTTGCCTGGCACGACCGGCCGTACCAGCTGCGGCTGAACCTGATCGGCGGCTTCCAGGCGGAAAACGTGCTCCTGGCCTGCGGGCTGGTGATTGCAGGCGGCGAGGACCCCGAGCGCGTGTTCGAGACCCTGCCGCATCTCGAAACCGTGCGCGGCCGGATGCAGCTCGCCGCCGAGCGCGGCAATGGTGCCGCGGTCTATGTCGACTACGCCCACACGCCCGACGCGGTGGCAAGTGCGCTGAAGGCGCTGCGCCCGCATGTGCTGGGCCGGCTCATTGCCATCGTCGGCGCGGGCGGGGACCGCGATGCCTCGAAGCGGCCGCTGATGGGGCAGGCCGCGCATGAAAACGCCGATGTGGTGATCGTCACCGACGACAATCCCCGCAGCGAGGACCCGGCAGCCATCCGCGCCGCGGTCAAGGGCGGCGCGCCCGATTGTGTCGAGATCGGCGACCGTGCCGAGGCCATCCTGCGCGGTGCAGGCATGCTGGGCCCGGGCGATGCGCTGATCATCTGCGGCAAGGGCCATGAAACCGGCCAGACCGTGGGCGACAGTGTGCTGCCCTTCGACGATGTGGAACAGGCCAGCATTGCGGTGGCGGCGCTGGACGGGAGGATCGCATGAAGCTCTGGACCGCGGCCGAGGCCGCTGCCGCCACCGGAGGCCGCGCGCAAGGGGAGTGGGCCGTCTCGGGCCTCTCGATCGACACCCGCACTATTGAGGCCGGCGACATGTTCGTCGCCCTCAGGGCCGCGCGCGACGGGCATGACTTCGTGGCGCAAGCCTTGGAGAAAGGCGCAGCTGCCGCGCTGGTCTCCCGCATTCCCGAAGGCTTGCCCGCGGATGCTCCGCTCCTGATCGTGGACGACGTGCAGGCTGGGCTCGAAGCCCTGGGCCGCGCCGCCCGCGCCCGCACGCAGGCCAAGGTCGTCGCGGTGACCGGCTCGGTCGGCAAGACCTCGACCAAGGAGATGCTGGCGCGGATGCTGATGGACCAGGGCCGCACCCATGCCGCGGTCGCCAGCTACAACAATCATTGGGGCGTTCCGCTGACGCTGGCGCGGATGCCGCGCGATACCGAATATGCGGTGATCGAGATCGGCATGAACCACCCCGGCGAGATCGGGCCGCTTGCGCGGATGGCGCGCCCCCATGTGGCAATGGTCACAACCGTCGCGCCGGTGCATCTGGAAGCCTTTGACGACGTGGCGGGCATCGCCCGCGAAAAGGCCGCGATCATGGAAGGGCTGGAGCCCGGCGGCGTGGCGGTGCTGAACGCTGATATCGCCGAGGCGGGCGTGCTGCGCACAGTTGCGGCGGATCTCGGCGCCGCGGCGCGCTGGTTCGGCAAGAGTGCTGCGGACTACACGCTGCACTCCGCCGGTATCGAAGGCGGGGAGACGGTGGCCCGCGCCACGGCAGGCGGGCGCGGCGTGGAGCTGCACATTCAGTCTCTTGGCGCCCATTTCGCGATGAACGGCCTCGGCGCGCTCGCCTGTGTGGAGGCGCTGGGAGCGGACCCCGCGCGCGCGGTGGAGAGCCTCGCGCTCTGGTCGCCGGTCAAGGGCCGCGGCGTGCGCGAGACCATCCCGTTGGAGGGCGGCGGCATCACCCTGCTCGATGACAGCTACAACGCCAACCCCGCCTCGATGGCGGCGGCACTGGCGGTACTGGCAGCCACTCCGGGCAAGGGCCGCCGGATTGCCTATCTTGGTGACATGAAGGAGCTCGGCCCGCAGGAGCGCGATTTGCACGCGGGGCTTGCGCGCCTTGACGCCATGCAGCAAATCGGCCGCGTCCACTGCATCGGCCCCCTGATGCAGGCGCTGCACGAAGCACTGCCGGAGGAAAAGCGCGGCCAGTGGTACGCCACCAGTGCGGAGGCGCTGCCGGACCTTGCCGCGCAAGTGGAAGGCGGCGATATCGTGCTGGCCAAAGGCTCGCTCAGCATGGCGCTGGCACGGATTATTGACGGCATCCGCGAATTGGGCCATGGCAACGGCACATCAGAAAAAGAACATAAAAACTGAGAGAGGGCCGGAGATGCTCTATTGGCTGACCGCTTTGTCGGACGGGGGCGATTTTTTCAATCTGTTCCGCTATATCACCTTCCGCGCTGGCGGTGCCTTCATGACGGCGCTGGTTTTCGGCTTCCTGTTCGGCAAACCGCTGATCAACGTGCTGCGCAAGCGCCAGGGCAAGGGCCAGCCGATCCGCGACGACGGGCCGGAGGCGCATTTCACCAAGGCCGGCACGCCGACCATGGGGGGCTTGCTGATCGTGGGCGCGCTGCTCACCGCGACGCTGCTGTGGGCGCGCTGGGACAACCCCTTTGTCTGGCTGGTGCTGTTTGTCACCATGGCCTTCGGGCTGATCGGTTTTGCCGATGATTATGCCAAGGTTTCCAAACAGAACACCGCCGGCGTGCCGGGTAAGCTGCGGCTTGCGCTTGGCATTCTGATCGCGGTGATCGCAGCGGTCTGGGCGGCCTATAACCATCCGGAAAACCTGCAGAACCAGCTGGCGCTGCCGGTCTTCAAGGATACGCTGATCAACCTTGGCCTGCTGTATGTGCCGTTTTCGATCTGCGTGGTCGTCGGCGCGGCCAATGCGGTCAATCTGACCGACGGGCTGGACGGGCTGGCGATCATGCCGGTGATGATCGCGGCGGGCACTTTGGGCGTTATCGCCTATGCCGTGGGGCGGGTCGATTTCACCGAATACCTGGACGTGCATTATGTGCCCGGCACCGGCGAGATCCTGATCTTCTCCGCAGCACTTTTTGGCGGCGGGCTGGGTTTCCTGTGGTACAACGCGCCGCCCGCGGCGGTCTTTATGGGCGATACCGGCTCGCTCGCGCTTGGCGGCGCGCTGGGGGCCATTGCGGTTGCCACCAAGCACGAGCTGGTGCTGGCGATTGTCGGCGGGCTCTTCGTGGTGGAGGCGCTCTCGGTGATCGTGCAGGTGCTCTACTTCAAGCGCACCGGCAAGCGGGTGTTCCTGATGGCGCCGATCCATCACCACTACGAGAAGAAGGGCTGGGCCGAGCCCACCATCGTGATCCGTTTCTGGATCATCTCGCTGATCCTGGCGATGATCGGGCTTGCAACGCTGAAGGTGCGCTGAGGCGCCATTCGGGCGGTGCCTTGCGTGCACCGCCCGTACACCCCCTGTACACCGCCGCGACGCCGCAGACCGCGCTGGACCTCAGCGCGAAACGGTTCAGAATACCGACCAGTCCATCTCCCGTGCCAGCCGTTCCATCGCCTCGGTGCCAAGCTTGGAGTTGCCGTTGTGATCCAGACCGGGCGACCACACCGCAACGCTCGCCTTGCCCGGCACGATGGCGAGGATACCGCCGCCGACACCGCTTTTGGCGGGCAGGCCGACGCGGTAGGCGAACTCCCCCGATCCATCGTAGTGGCCGCAGGTCAGCATCAGCGCATTCAGACGCCGGACCCGTCCCTGCGCCACCAGGCTTGGCCCCGCATCCGCACCGATCAGGAAGCGCCCCGCCCTGGCCAGCTGAACCGTGGTCATCTCCGTGGCGCATTGGTGGAAGTAGGTGCCGAGCGTCTTCTCCGGCGGGTTCTTCAGGTTGCCGAAGGACGCGAGAAAGTTGGCATGGGCAAAGTTGCGGTACCCGTGGCGGGTTTCCGAACGCGCCACCGCCTTGTTGATGTGGATGTCATCATCTTCCGCCGCCGCCCGGATGAAGCCGAGAATCTCCGCCAGCGCGTCCTTCGGCTCGCGCCCGGCCAGCAGCTCGTCGGTGGTGACGATGGCGCCGGCGTTTACAAACGGGTTGCGCGGGCGGCCGCGCTCGTGCTCGAGCTGGACAATGGAGTTGAAGGCGGTGCCGGAGGGCTCGCGCCCGACCCGGTGCCAGAGCTGGTCGCCCGCGCGTCCCAGCGCAATCGCAAGGGTGAAGACCTTGGTGATGCTCTGCGCCGAGAATCTTGTGCGCGCGTCGCCCGCGTGAAACAGATCCCCATCCGCCGTCGCCACCGCGATGCCGAACTGGTCCGGGTCGACCTGTCCGAGTTCGGGAATGTAGCTGGCTACTTCGCCCCGGTCGGAGCGGCGGCGCATGTCCGCGCTGATGTGGTCGAGCAATGTCTGCAAATGCGGTGCCACGCGGAGGCCTCCTCTGCCTGAAGGGGGAATCTCGGGCATGGGCCGCGGCTTGTCAATCTGAGGAGACTGGCAAAGCCGGGAGGGATCGGGTAGCGGTGCTGGCAAGGGTTAAGATGGGAGAGCAGGCAATGATCCCGGTGAAAGGTTTCGAAGGCGCGAATGTGGCTGTGCTGGGGCTGGGGCGCTCGGGTCTGGCGACGGCGCGGGCGCTCCGGGCTGGCGGCGCCGAGCCCCTGTGCTGGGATGACAATCCCGCCGCGCGGGAGGCCGCCGAGGGCGAGGGCTTTGCCTGCGCGGACCTGCTGCGCCAGGGCGCATTCGATGCGGTGGCCGCGCTGATCGTCTCGCCCGGTATCCCGCATCTCTACCCCAAGCCGAACCCGGTGGTGCGTGCAGCACTTGAGGCCGGGGTGCCGGTCGACAACGATATCGGGCTGTTTTTCCGCTCCATTGCGGAAGGGGACTGGGGCATGATGGAGCAGCCGCCCAAAGTGGTGGCGGTCACGGGCTCCAACGGCAAGTCCACCACGGTGGCGCTGTTGCACCACATCCTGCAGGAGGCGGGCCGCGACAGCCAGCTCGCAGGCAACATCGGCCGGGGCGTGCTGGACATCGACCCGCCGGGCGAGGGCGGCGTGGTGGTGCTGGAGCTGTCGAGCTACCAGACCGAGCTGGCCCGCGCGCTGACGCCGGATGTGGCGGTTTTCACCAACCTGTCGCCCGATCACCTCGACCGGCACGCGGGCATGGGCGGCTATTTCGCCGCCAAGCGCCGTCTCTTTGCCGAGGGCGGGCCGGACCGCGCGGTGATCGGCGTCGATGAAGACGAGGGCCTGTTTCTTGCGGGGCAGCTTTCCGAAGGGGCGGGCGACGACCGGGTGATCCGGACCTCCGCCGCGCGCAAACTCACCGGGGCAGGCTGGCAGGTGTTTGCGCGGAAGGGCTTCTTGAGCGAGTACCGCAAGGGCCGGCAGGCGGGCTCGATCGATTTGCGCGGCATCACCGGCCTGCCGGGCACGCACAACCACCAGAACGCCTGCAACGCCTATGCCGCGGCGCGCACCCTGGGGCTGGCGCCCCGGGTGATCGAGGCGGGGCTCGCCAGCTATCCCGGCCTGCCGCACCGCAGCCAGACCATCGCTGAAGCCGGCGGGGTGCGGTACGTGAACGACAGCAAGGCCACCAATGTCGACAGCGCGGTGAAGGCGCTGAGCGCGTTTTCCCGCATCCGCTGGATCTGCGGCGGGTTGGAGAAGGAGGGCGGGCTGGAGGGCCTGAACGGGCAAACCGGCAACGTGGTGAAGGCCTATGTGATCGGACGCGAGGCGGCGGGCTTTGCCATGCAGCTGGAGGGCGAGGCCGAGGTCTGCACCACCATGGCGGCGGCGGTGGAGCGGGCGATGGCGGAAGCGGAGCCGGGCGATACCGTGCTGCTGGCCCCTGCGGCAGCCAGTTTCGATCAGTACGACAACTTCGAACGCCGCGGCGAGGACTTTACCGCCGAGGTGCGGAAGCGGCTGGGATAACGCGGTCAGGGTAGGGTGGAAGTAAGGGGCTTCAGGCTCACCAAAGCGGAAAATCCGCTCCGGAGCCGCCTTCACTTGTCCCCTGCCTGCCAGAGCCATCCCCCGCCCGCAAGCACAATGGCCGTCTCCCCGCCGGGGCGGGGCCCCTCGGCAATTCCGCTTGCGGGCGGCGGCTGTCTCTGGCCGCCGATGTCCAAGCGAAGGCGGCTCCGAAGCGGAAAATCCTGAGGGTCAGGCGGCCGCGGCGATGGCAGTGCCGGCAGCAAAGCCGGAGGCCCAGGCCCATTGGAAGTTGTAGCCGCCGAGCCATCCGGTCACATCCACCGCCTCGCCGATGGCGTAGAGCCCCGGGACGGTCTTGGCTTCCATGCTGCGCGACGACAGCGCATCGGTGTCGATGCCGCCCAGCGTGACCTCGGCGGTGCGGTAGCCCTCGGTGCCGGCGGGCAGCAGCACCCAGTTTTGCAGGACGTCGCAAAACGCGCGCAGGGCGGTGTCGGACTGGTCGGCGAGGCGGCCGTTGAGGCCGAGTTCCGGCGCGAGGAACTCGACGAGGCGCGCGGGCAGGTGGCGGGCGAGCTCGGTGGTGAAGTCGCGGCCGCCCCCGGCCTGGCGCTGCTCCCGCAGGAGGTCATAAAGCGGTGTTTCCGGGATCAGGTTGACCCGGATCTCCTCGCCCTCGCGCCAGTAGGAGGAGAGCTGCAGCACGGAGGGGCCGGAGAGGCCGCGGTGGGTGAACAGGAGCGCCTCGTCGAAGGACGTGCGGTCGTTCGACAGCCGCGCGGGCAGGGCAACGCCGGAGAGCGGCTTGAAGCGGCCGTCCGGGAAGGTGAAGGGCACGAGCGCGGGGCGGGTTTCGGTGACCGGCAGACCGAACTGGCGGGCGAGGTCATAGGCGAGCCCGGTGGCGCCCATCTTGGGAATCGACTTGCCGCCGGTCGCCACTACAAGGTTGCGGCAGGTGACGGCCTGCGGCTTCCCCTCGCGCAGCAGGCTGACCTTGAAGCTATCCCCGATGCGCTCGACGGCCTCCACCGAGGTTTGCAGCCAGAGATCGGCGCCCGCGTCCTGCATCTCCCTGACCAGCATCTGGATGATCTGCTTGGCGGAGCCGTCGCAGAACAGCTGGCCCAGGGTCTTTTCGTGCCAGGCGATGCCGTGCCGGTCCACCAGCGCGATGAAATCCCACTGGGTGTAACGCGCCATCGCCGACTTGCAGAAATGCGGATTGGCGGAGAGGTAGTTCTCCGGCGCGGCATACATGTTGGTGAAGTTGCAGCGGCCGCCGCCGGAGATGCGGATCTTCTCGCCCGGAGCCTTGGCGTGGTCGATCACCAGGGTGCGGCCGCGGGTATGGGCGGCGCACATCATGCCGGCTGCGCCGGCGCCGAGAATCAGGGTATCAATCTGCATGGCGGGCATCGACCACGGAACGGGCAAGCGTGCAAGCGCGCGCTGTGCGAATTCCCGCCGCGCAGGGCGGAAGAGGCTGGCTTGATTACAGCTTTCCGGTTAGGCTTTTGTTCATAGACCCCGGCAAAGGGGCGGAACGAGGCAGATAGTGGCGGTATTTCCATGACTGAGATGGTCTATGGCGCGGTTCCCGTGCAGACGGGCGAGCCGATTCTCCCGAAATGGTGGCGGACGCTGGACAAGTGGACGATGTCCTGCATCCTGATGCTGTTTGTGCTCGGCCTGCTCCTGGGGCTGGCGGCCTCGGTGCCGCTGGCGGCGCGCAACGGTTTTGACAACTTCCATTATGTGGAGCGGCAGGCGGTCTTCGGTGTCACGGCCCTTGTGGCGATGCTGATCACCTCGATGATGTCGCCCACGCTGGTGCGGCGGCTGGCGGTGATCGGTTTTGCCGCGGCTTTTGTTGCGCTTGCATTTCTGCCGGTGTTTGGCACCGATTTCGGCAAGGGGGCCACGCGCTGGTACTCGCTTGGCTTTGCCTCTCTGCAGCCGTCGGAATTCCTGAAGCCCGGGTTCGTGGTGGTGGCCGCCTGGATGATCGCGGCCAGCCAGCAGATCAACGGTCCGCCGGGCAAGCTGATGTCCTTTGGCCTTTGTGTGACCGTGGTGCTGATGCTGGTGATGCAGCCGGACTTCGGCCAGGCCTGCCTGATCCTGTTTGGCTGGGGGGTGATGTATTTCGTCGCTGGCGCGCCGATGCTGCTCCTGGTCTGCATGGCGGCGGTGGTGGTGATGGGCGGCATCTTTGCCTATTCCAGTTCGGAGCATTTTGCCCGCCGCATCGACGGCTTCCTGAACCCCGATGTCGACCCGACCACCCAGCTTGGCTATGCCACCAACGCAATCCGCGAGGGCGGGCTGTTCGGCGTCGGTGTCGGCGAGGGGCAGGTGAAATGGTCGCTGCCCGATGCTCATACCGATTTTATCGTCGCGGTTGCAGCCGAGGAATACGGGCTGGTGCTGGTGGTGGTGCTGATTGCGCTTTATGCGTTGATCGTGGTGCGCTCGCTGTTCCGGCTGATGCGCGAGCGGGACACTTTCATCCGCCTTGCGGGCACCGGGCTGGTCTGCGTCTTCGGGGTGCAGGCGATGATCAACATGGGCGTTGCGGTGCGGCTGCTGCCCGCCAAGGGCATGACGCTGCCGTTTGTGAGCTATGGCGGCTCCTCGCTGATCGCGACCGGCATTGCGGTGGGGATGCTGCTGGCCTTCACCCGGGCGCGGCCGCAGGGCGAGATCGCCGATTTCCTGAACGGGCGCGGCCGGGGCTGACGGCCGGCGCTGGCCGCCAGGACCGAGAGCGGGCCTGCGGGCCGGGCTGAATGCGGAAAAAAGTCACCTGCGCTGGAACCGGGACGGCGCCGTCCCGGTTGAGAACAGGTGCAGGCGAACAAAGAAAGAGACCATCACGGATGGCACAGAAACTGCTTTTGATGGCGGCTGGCGGCACCGGCGGGCATATGTTCCCGGCGCAGGCGCTCGCCGAGGCGATGCTGAAGCGCGGCTGGCGGGTGAAGCTGTCGACCGACGCGCGCGGCGCCCGCTATACCGGCGGCTTCCCCCATTCAACCGAGATCACCGAGGTCTCCTCCGCCACCTTTGCCCGCGGCGGGCTGGCGGCCAAGGCGCTGGCGGGGCCGAAGATCGCGGCAGGCGTGCTGTCGATGGCGCGGCAGATGCGCCGCGACCGTCCCGATGCGGTGATCGGTTTTGGCGGCTACCCGTCGATCCCGGCGCTGGGGGCGGCGGTGCTCTTGAAGCTGCCGCGGATGATCCACGAGCAGAACGGTGTCCTTGGCCGGGTGAACCAGCTTTTTGCCAAGCGCGTCTCGGGCGTGGCCTGCGGCACCTGGCCGACCGACCTGCCCGCGGGCGTCGCGCATGAGCATGTCGGCAACCCGGTGCGCGCCGCGGTGGCCGAGCGCGCGGGTGCGGCCTATATTCCGCCGGGCGACTACCCGATGTCGGTGCTGGTGATCGGCGGCAGCCAGGGCGCGCGGATCCTGTCGGACGTGGTGCCCGCGGCGATGGCGGCGCTGCCGGAGCCGCTGCGCCGCCATCTGCGCGTCTCGCATCAGGCGCGCGAGGAGGACCGTGCCCGGGTGGCGGAGTTTTACGCCAGCCATGGCATCGACGCCGATGTGCAGAGCTTTTTCACCGATGTGCCCGCCCGCATGTCGGAAGCGCAGCTGGTGATTTCGCGCTCCGGCGCCTCTTCGGTTGCGGACATTGCCGCGATCGGGCGGCCGTCGGTCCTGATCCCCTTTGCCGCCGCCGCAGGCGACCACCAGACTGCCAATGCCCGCGGTCTGGTGAGCGCCAATGCTGCCGTGATGATCCCGGAAAGCGCGCTTGATGTTCCGGTCCTGGCAGAGCATATGGGCGCAATTCTGAGTAACCCGCAGGCCGCCGCGCAGATGGCGTCTGCTGCACTGAACGCCGGTGTTCCGGACGCCACCGAGAGGCTGGTGGCGCTGGTCGAGCAACTGGCCGAGGAAGGATGAAAGTATGAACCCTGCAACCAAACTGCCCGGTGATGTTGGCCCGATCCATTTTGTAGGCATCGGCGGCATCGGCATGTCGGGCATCGCCGAGGTGCTGTTGAACCTGGGCTACAGCGTGCAGGGCTCGGACCTGAAGGCCTCCAAGATCACCGGCCGCCTGGAGGAGCTGGGCGCGCGTATCTTCACCGGCCAGCGGGCGGAGAACCTCGAGGGCGCTGCCGTGGTGGTGATCTCCTCGGCGATCAAGCCGGGCAACGACGAGCTGGACGAGGCCCGCCGCCGCGGCCTGCCGGTGGTGCGCCGGGCCGAGATGCTGGCCGAGCTGATGCGGCTGAAATCGAACATCGCGATTGCCGGCACCCACGGCAAGACCACCACCACAACGATGATGGCGGAGCTGATGGTGGCGGGCGGGTTCGACCCGACCGTGGTCAATGGCGGCATCATCCATGCCTACGGTTCGAACGCGCGGATGGGGCAGGGCGAGTGGATGGTGGTGGAGGCCGACGAGTCCGACGGCACCTTCAACCGCCTGCCCGCGACCATCGCCGTGGTCACCAATATCGACCCCGAGCACATGGAGCACTGGGGCGATTTCGACCGGCTGCGCGAAGGCTTCCTGGAGTTTGTCTCCAACATCCCCTTCTACGGCATCGCAGTCTGCTGCACCGACCATGCCGAGGTGCAGGCGCTGGTGGGGCGGATCTCCGACCGCCGTGTTGTCACCTATGGGTTCAACGCCCAGGCTGACGTTCGGGCGGTGAACCTGACCTACAAGGGGGGCATCGCGCATTTCGATGTCGTCTTGCGCGCCGAGGACCGGGTGATCGAGGGCTGCACCCTGCCGATGCCGGGCGATCACAATGTCTCCAACGCGCTGTCCGCTGTCGCCGTGGCGCGGCATCTGGGCATGAACAGCAGCGAGATCCGCACCGCGCTTGCCGAATTCCGCGGCGTCAACCGGCGCTTCACCAAGGTGGGCGAGGTTGGCGGCGTCTCCATCATCGACGATTACGGCCATCACCCGGTGGAAATCGCCGCGGTGCTGAAGGCGGCGCGCCAGGCCTGCGAGGGCCGGGTGATCGCGGTCCACCAGCCGCACCGTTACTCGCGGCTGTCCAACCTGTTCGACGATTTCTGCGCCTGCTTCAATGAAGCCGACGTGGTCGCCATCGCCGAGGTGTTTTCGGCCGGCGAAGATCCGATCGAGGGCGCGGGCCGCGACGATCTGGTGGCGGGGCTGATCCGCCACGGCCACCGCCACGCCCGCGCAATCCTGAGCGAGGACGACCTGGAGCGGCTGGTGCGCGAGCAGGCGCGGCCGGGCGACATGGTGGTCTGCCTCGGCGCGGGCACCATCAGCACCTGGGCCAACGCGCTGCCCGCACGGCTGGAGGCCTAGCGGGTGCGGCATCGCCAGGCTGAACGATTCACAAGGGCCCGCCGGGCCGGGGAGGCGGCGCAGTGACCGCCTCGCTCACCCTGGCCGCGGTCTGGGCGCTGGCGGCCAACGTGCTGGCGATGCTGCCGAGCCGCGACAACCACTGGACCCGCGCCTATGTGCTGATCGTGCTGGGCATCCCGCTCCTGGGCTATGTGACCTATGAAAACGGCCCCTGGTGGGGACTGGCCCTGCTGCTGGCGGGCATGTCGGTGCTGCGCTGGCCGCTGATCCGTCTGGGCCGCTGGCTGCGCGAGACCTTCGGCCGCTGAGCCGCCACCCGCCGCCCGCGGCCGGTGCGCGCCTTGCCTCTTTATTTTGGCGCCCGGCTCGGCTACGGACTAGGGCCGCAGGATGTCTGCAAAGAGGGACAGAAAAAAGATGGCGGCAACTTCCGGCAAGGAACTGCCAGGCGTCCGCGGGCGGCTGGCGGCAGGCAAACAGCTTTCCGAATTGACATGGCTGCGCGTCGGCGGGCCCGCTGACCATTTCTTCCAGCCCGCCGATGCCGGGGATCTGGCGCAGTTCCTGCGCGATCTCGACCCGGAGGTGCCGGTGTTTCCAATCGGCGTGGGTTCCAACCTCATCGTGCGCGACGGCGGGCTGCGGGCGGTGGTGATCCGGCTGGGCCGCGGCTTCAACAGCATCGAGACCGAGGGCGGCACCGTGGTGGCGGGCGCGGCCGCGCTGGATGCGCATGTGGCGCGGCGGGCAGCGGATGCGGGCATCGACCTTACCTTTCTGCGCACCATTCCGGGCACTATTGGCGGCGCGGTAAGAATGAACGCGGGCTGCTATGGCAGCTATCTCGCAGATGTCTTCCAATCCGCCACCATCGTGACCCGCCAGGGCGAGATCCGCGAGGTCAATGCCGAAGAGCTTCGCTTCGGCTACCGGCAGACCGAGTTTCCCGAGGGCGCAGTGCTGGTCTCGGCCACGCTGCGCGGGGCGGAAGGCGATCCGGAGGAGCTGCACGCGCGCATGCAGGCGCAGCTGGAGGCGCGCGACGCCAGCCAGCCCACCCGCGACCGCTCGGCCGGCTCCACCTTCCGCAACCCGGCGGGGTTTTCTTCGACCGGGCGGGCGGATGACGTGCATGACCTCAAGGCCTGGAAGGTGATCGACGACGCCGGCATGCGCGGCGCCCGCCGCGGCGGCGCCCAGATGAGCGAGAAGCATTCCAACTTTCTGATCAATACCGGTGGCGCAAGTGCCGCAGATCTTGAGGGGCTGGGGGAAGATGTGCGACAAAAGGTTTACGAAGATTCTGGCATCACGCTAGAGTGGGAAATCATGCGGATAGGTGATCCGCTTCCCGAATAAGCGATAAAAACCAAAGGCATTTACCGGCCGACGCGCCTGCGGCGCTGGGCCGGGATGCACGGCGGGGCAGCGGCCGTTTTAATCTTGGTAAAGGCAGCGTTAACGCCCCGGTAAGGATTTCGGCACTAATGTGCCGGGGCCCGGCGTTAGGCTGCCGGGCTGCTGCGGCGGAGCCTCCCGGAAGGCCGGGCCGCGGTGCAGGAACCAAGGGCGGGCCCGCGAGCCGGCTCCAACAATCAGGGGCTAAAAAGCCCCCAGGCAAGAAGGCGCGAGTGGTGAGTAAGTCGAGCGGGACACTCCCGAAAGTGGCGGTGCTGAAAGGCGGCCCTTCGGCCGAACGCGAGGTTTCGCTGTCGAGCGGCCGGGAATGCGCGGCGGCGCTTCGGGGCGAGGGATTCGAGGTCGTGGAGATCGACGCGGGGACAGACCTCTGCGCGCGGCTGCAGGACGTGAAGCCGGATGTGGTCTTCAACGCGCTGCACGGGCGCTGGGGCGAGGACGGCTGCGTGCAGGGCATGCTGGAATGGCTGGGCCTGCCCTATACCCACTCCGGTGTGCTGGCCTCGGCGCTGGCTATGGACAAGCAGCGCTCCAAGGAGGCCTACCGCGCCGCCGGGCTGCCGGTGGTCGAAAGCGGGCTGTTTGCCAAGGAGGCCGTCAGCGCAGGCCACGTGATGCCGCCGCCTTATGTGGTGAAGCCCAACAACGAAGGCTCCAGCGTCGGCATCTATATCGTGCATGAGGCCGCCAATGGCCCGCCGCAGCTGTCGGCGGAGATGCCGGAGCAATTGATGGTGGAGACCTACGCGCCGGGTCGCGAGCTCACCACCACCGTGATCGGGGACCGGGCGCTGACTGTGACCGACATCCTCACCGACGGCTGGTACGACTACGATGCCAAGTACAAGCCCGGCGGCTCCCGCCATGTGCTGCCCGCGCAGATCCCGCAGGAAATTCATGACCTCTGCCTCGGCTACGCGCTGGCGGCGCACCGGGTCCTGGGATGCCGGGGCGTGAGCCGCACCGATTTCCGCTGGGACGAGGCGCGCGGCGCCGCGGGGCTGATCCTCCTGGAGACCAACACCCAGCCCGGCATGACGCCGACGTCTCTGGTGCCTGAGCAGGCGGCATTTTGCGGCATGAGCTTTGGCGCCCTTTGCGCCTGGATGGTGGAGGATGCCTCATGCAATCGCTGAAACGGCGCTTTCACGGCAGCAGCGGCGGAGAGGGGCGGGCGGACCCGGCGCCCTCGCGGCTGAAATACCGGCTGCAGCGCTGGATGCTGACGCCGGGTATCCGCTTTGGTCTGCGCTTCGGAGTGCCGCTGTGCCTGATGCTGGCGGCGGGCAGCGCCTATCTCGCCGATGAGGGCCGCCGCGACGGGCTGCAGCAGCTGGTCAACAGCGCCCGCGCCGCGATCGAGGAACGGCCCGAGTTCATGGTCAAGGTGATGGCGGTGGACGGAGCCGGGCCCAGCGTGGCGCAGGATATCCGCGAGGTCGTGCCGCTCGATTTCCCGGTCAGCTCCTTCGATCTGGATCTCGCGCAGATCCGCGACGTGATTACCGGGCTCGACCCTGTGAAGACCGCGAGCGTGCGCATCCGCCCCGGCGGCGTGCTGCAGGTCGATGTCGAGGAGCGCAAGCCGGCGGTGATCTGGCGCAGCCGTGAGGGGCTGGCGCTTCTGGATGAGAACGGCATCCACGTGGCCGAGCTCGGCCGCCGCAGTCTGCATCCCGATCTGCCGCTGATCGCCGGCCGCGGTGCCCGCGACGCGGTGCCGGAAGCCATGCAGCTGTTTGCTGCGGCGCAGCCGCTGGGAGCACGGCTGCGCGGGCTGGTGCGGGTCGGGGAGCGGCGCTGGGACGTGGTGCTGGACCGCAAGCAGCGCATCATGCTGCCCGCGCGCGAGCCGGTGCCGGCGCTGGAGCGGGTGCTGGCGGTGAGCGAGGTGCAGGAACTTCTGGAGCGGGACGTGGCGGCCGTCGACATGCGCCTGGCCGCCCGCCCGACCGTGCGGATGACTGAAAACGCAGTGGAAAACTGGTGGCGCATCAGGCAGTTGAACGGGGGCGGGCAATAAGATGACGGATCTCTACCAATCTCAGCGGGCCATGCGCCAGATCCGCCGCCAGGCATTGCAGCGCGGCGTGGTGGCGATCCTGGACGTGGGCAGCTCCAAGATCGCCTGCCTGGTGCTGCGTTTCGACGGCAGCGCAAAGCTGAGCGAGGACGGCTCCATCGGCTCCCTGGCAGGGCAGTCCGGTTTCCGGGTGATCGGCGCCGCCACCACCCGCTCGCGCGGGGTGCAGTTTGGCGAGATCACCGCAATGCAGGAGACCGAGCGCGCGATCCGCACCGCGGTGCAGGCGGCGCAGAAGATGGCCGGGGTGCGGGTCGACCACGTGATCGCCTGCTTTGCCGGCGCCAGCCCGCGCTCCTACGGGCTCGATGCCAAGGTGGAACTGCAGGGACAGGTGGTTTCGGAAAACGAAGTGGCCCAGGTGCTCGCCGCCTGCGAGGTGCCGGAATACGGCGCTGGCCGCGAGGTGCTGCACGCGCAGCCGGTGAACTTCGCGCTCGACAACCGCTCGGGTCTTGCCGATCCGCGCGGCCAGATGGGGCAGACGCTGGCGGCGGACATGCACATGCTGACCGTCGATGCGATGGCGGTGCAGAACCTGGTGCGCTGCATCCAGCGCTGCGACCTGGAGCTGGCTGGGATTGCCTCCTCGGCCTATGCGGCGGGCTTCTCGGCGCTGGTGGAGGACGAACAGGAGCTGGGCGCGGCCTGCATCGACATGGGCGGCGGCTCGACCTCGATCTCGATCTTCATGAAGAAGCACATGATCTATGCCGACGCGGTGCGGCTCGGCGGCGATCACATCACCAGCGACATCTCGATGGGGCTCAGCGTGCCGATGGCCAGCGCCGAGCGGATCAAGACGATGAACGGCGGTGTGCATGCCACTGGCGCGGACGACCGCGAGATGATCGACATCGGCGGCGACACTGGTGACTGGGAGCATGACCGCCGCTCCGCCAGCCGGGCCGAGCTGATCGGCATCATGCGGCCCCGAGTGGAGGAAATCCTCGAAGAGGTGCGGGCGCGGCTCGATGCGGCGGGGTTCGAATATCTGCCGAGTCAGCAGATCGTGCTGACCGGCGGCTCCAGCCAGATCCTTGGGCTCGACGGGCTGGCCAGCCGCATTCTGGGCCAGCAGGTGCGGCTCGGCCGCCCGCTGCGCGTGCACGGCCTGCCGCAATCGGTCACCGGTCCGGCTTTTGCCGCGGCGGTGGGGCTGAGCCTGTTTGCCGCGCACCCGCAGGACGAATGGTGGGATTTCGACATGCCGGTCGACCGCTACCCGGCCGGAACCCTGGGCCGGGCGATCAAGTGGTTCAGCGACAATTGGTGAGTGCTGCCGCCTGAGGGCCGCCGCCGGAGTCGCCCGGAGCGGGCAATGAGCACGTGACACTGGCCGCCACAGGCATTAGGGTGACGTTAACGTCCGCGAAATGCGGCGAGTCAGCAGGCCGGGCAGTGGCCAGCCAGAAATCACCGGAATGGATCCCGCAGCAGCGTTGCAGCGGGCCTCAAGGACATTTTGTGTGTGGGTTGGGTCAGAACCGCAATATCTGCTCGATTCGGCGAAATACCGCATGAGCGGCTTCAGAACGAAGCTGTATTTTGTGGTTCCTAACGCTTTTTGGGATGACGCATCATCTGCAGCGCGGTAGGATTGAAGCGGATAGGACAGGAAAAAGCCCTTTGCGGGAGGGCACGCAAACACAGGCGGGAAGAGCATGACGTTGAACCTTTCGATGCCCGGGCATGAAGAACTGAAACCGAAGATCACCGTCTTCGGCGTGGGCGGCGCTGGCGGCAACGCCGTCAACAACATGATCGCCAAGGAACTGGACGGCGTGGAGTTCGTCGTCGCCAATACGGATGCCCAGGCGCTGCAGCAGAGCGCCGCGAAAAGCCGCATCCAGCTTGGCATCAAGGTGACCGAGGGGCTGGGCGCGGGCGCCCGCCCGCAAGTCGGCTCCGCCGCTGCCGAGGAAAGCATCGAACAGATCGTCGATCACCTGGCGGGCGCGCATATGTGCTTCATCACCGCTGGCATGGGCGGCGGCACCGGCACCGGTGCTGCGCCGATCATCGCGCAGGCCGCGCGGGAGCTGGGCGTGCTGACCGTCGGCGTGGTCACCAAGCCGTTCCAGTTCGAGGGCGTGAAGCGGATGCGCCAGGCCGAGTTCGGCGTCGAGAGCCTGCAGAAGGTGGTCGACACGCTGATCATCATCCCGAACCAGAACCTGTTCCGCCTCGCCAACGAGAAGACCACCTTCACCGAGGCCTTCTCGATGGCCGATGACGTGCTCTACCAGGGTGTGAAAGGCGTGACCGACCTGATGGTGCGCCCGGGCCTTATCAACCTCGACTTCGCCGACGTGCGCGCGGTGATGGACGAGATGGGCAAGGCGATGATGGGCACCGGCGAGGGCGAGGGCGAAGACCGCGCCATCCAGGCGGCCGAGAAGGCGATTGCCAACCCGCTCCTGGACGAGATCAGCCTCAAAGGCGCCAAGGGCGTGCTGATCAACATCACCGGCAGCCACGACCTGACCCTTTTCGAACTGGACGAGGCCGCCAACCGCATCCGCGAGGAAGTGGACCCGGACGCCAACATCATCGTCGGCTCGACGCTGGACACCGAAATGGACGGGCGCATGCGCGTCTCCGTTGTGGCCACCGGTATCGATGCGACCGATGTGAACACCGAAATGCCGGTGCCGCGCCGCCCGATGTCCTCGCCGCTGCGCCAGACCGTCAGCGTCGAGGAAACCCGCACCGAGGCCGCCTCGCAGCAGCAGCAGCCCGCCGTTGCGCAGGAGCCCGCCCCGCAGGCGGCCCGGCCCGCAGCCCCCTCGGCTCCGGTCCAGTCCGCCGCCGCGGCACCCTCCGCTCAGGAAGAGCCCTCGCTCTTTGCCGAGATGAACGTGCCGCAGGCGCAGGACGACGCAGGCGAGGTCTTCGAGGAGGCCGAGCCGCTGGCCGATGACGGCCTGCCGCCGCCGGCCTACCGCCCGCAGGTGCCCGAGTTCCGCCCGCAGTCGGATGTGGCGCCGCAGCAGCCCGAAGCCTTTGTTGCACCCAAGGCGCCGGCCCCCGGCACGCCCTCGCAGGATGCCATCGTGCGCTTGCAGGCCGCGACCCAGCGCGCTCAGGCCCAGCAGGCGCAGCCGCGCCAGGCGCCCGCCGCTCCGGTGCAGCAGCGCGGCCAGCAGCCGCATCACCAGCAGCAGCCGCAGCAGCAGGTCCAGCCGGAAGGCCAGCGCCGCTTTGGCCTGAATTCGCTGATCCACCGGATGACCGGCAGCGGCGCCGATGCCCAGGCCTCCAAGCCGCAGCAGCCGGTGCGCCAGCAGCCCGCAATGCAGGCCCAGGCGCCCGCGCAGCAGCCGCAGCAACAGCAGCAGCAGCAGGCCGATCCGGACCAGGAACGCATCGAAATCCCCGCTTTCCTGCGCCGCCAGGCCAACTGAGCATTCACGAATGTGACCGGAACGGGCCGCCGAAAGGCGGCCTTTTTCGTTTCAGTTCAAGGGGTTGCGTCGGCATGCGCGGGGTTCCGCCATCCGCATTTGTGCATGTTTCAAACCGTTACAAAGATTGAGTTGTGAGAATGTTGGCAAAACCTTACCTGTTTGTCGCAACACGGTCACACAGGCCGGAAACAGCTCAAAGAGGCGCAAGGTGCAGAATACGCTCAAGGCAGCAGTGGCATTTGACGGGGCCGGTCTTCATACCGGCAAGCCTGCGCGCATGGTTTTGAATCCGGCGCCGGCCGGTCATGGCATCCGCTTCAAGCGCACTGACATCGCATTGGGCAACACCCTTGTCCCGGCGCGCTGGGATGTTGTGGAGCGCACCGCGCTATGCACCCGCCTGGTCAACGAGGCTGGCGTCGGCGTTTCCACCGTGGAGCATATCATGGCGGCGCTGGCCGGCTGCGGCATCCACAACGCATTGATCGAGATTGACGGGCCGGAAGTGCCGATCCTCGACGGTTCCTCGGCGCATTTCGTGCGCGGCATCATGCAGCAGGGCATCCAGCGGCTGGGGGTGCCCGCCACCGCATACGAGGTGCTGAAGCCGGTCACCGTGGAAAAGGATGGCGCCCGCGCCACGCTTCTGCCCTGCGACCGCCTGATGATCGAGTTCCACATCGACTTTGCCGAAGCCGCCATCGGCCGCCAGAGCAAGGTGCTGGACCTGCGCAACGGCGCCTTTGCGCGTGAGCTCTGCGACAGCCGCACCTTCTGCCGCCGCGCCGACGTGGAGGCGATGCAGGCGAACGGGCTGGCGCTTGGCGGCGTGCCGGGCGAAAACGCGGTTGTGTTTGACGGCGACCGCGTCGAAAGCGGCGCCGGGCTGCGCCACGCCGACGAACCGGTCCGCCACAAGATGCTGGACGCGCTGGGGGATCTTGCACTGGCCGGGGGGCCGATCCTGGGGCGCTATGTCGGCGAGCGTGCGGGGCATGCGCTGACCAACACGCTGCTGCGGGCCTTGTTTGCGGAGCCGGGGGCGGTCCGCGAGGTTTCCTGCGGCGCAGCAATGGCGGCACGGCTGCCGGGCCAAGGTCTGGTCTGGTCGGAAATTCCGGCGGAAAGCCGGCGTGTCGCATAAGGCGGAGAACCTGGAGCGAGCGGCAAACTGGCCCGGGACCCTGTCCCGGGTCTTTTGCTGAGCGCGGGCGGCCCGGCGGCCCGATGAACCTCGCTCCGCCTGTCTCCGCCTGGGCGGCGCATCCCGCTGCTGCCTTGACCCCGGGGCGCATTCTCTGCCATTTGAGGGCGGACGCGTTTATGGCGTTTTGCAGGTCTTATGGATGTGCTAGACCCGGGGCAACCGGGGCGGACACCCGCAAGTCGAAGACGGTGAGGTTAGGCAAGATGAACGGCATCAGGGCAGCAGCCAAAACGCTGGGCACGGTTCTTCTGTTGGCGGTCCTGGCGGGCTGCGGCGGCGCCGATGGCGACGCGGTCAGGCGCGCCGAGTCGCTGGAGACCTACTCGCCGGAACAGATCTACGAGCGCGGCGAATTCGAACTGGCCCGCGACCGCACCAAGGACGCGGCCTATTATTTCGCCGAGATCGAGCGTCTCTATCCCTATTCCGAGTGGGCCAAGCAGGCGCTGATCATGCAGGCCTTCGCCTATCACCAGGCCCGCGACTACGAGAATAGCCGCGCCGCCGCGCAGCGCTTTATCGATGTCTACCCGGCGGACGAGGACGCGGCCTATGCCCAGTACCTGCTGGCGCTGAGCTACTACGACCAGATCGACGAGGTCGGCCGCGACCAGGGCCTGACCTTCCAGGCGCTGCAGGCGCTGCGCACGGTGATCGAGGTCTACCCGGAAAGCCAGTACGCCAATTCGGCGATCCTGAAATTCGACCTCGCGTTCGACCATCTCGCGGCGAAGGAGATGGAGATCGGGCGCTACTACCTGCGCCGCAAGCATTTCACCTCGGCCATCAACCGCTTCCGCGTGGTGGTGGAGGACTTCCAGACCACCAGCCACACGCCCGAGGCGCTGCACCGGCTGGTGGAGGCGTATCTGTCGCTGGGCCTCACCGACGAGGCACAGACCGCGGGCGCCATTCTGGGCCATAACTATCAATCGACCGAATGGTATCAGGACAGCTACAGGCTGCTGACGGCTCAGGGGCTTGAGCTCAGGGACCGCGGCAACAACTGGCTGAGCCAGATCTACCGGCAGACGGTCAAGGGGCAGTGGCTGTAGCAACAGCCGTTGTGTAGGGGCGGGGCCATGCTGCGCGCGCTGGATATCCGGGATATCTTGATCATCGACCATCTGGAGCTGAACTTTCAGCCCGGGCTCAATGTGCTCACTGGCGAGACCGGCGCGGGCAAGTCGATCCTGCTCGACTCTCTGGGCTTTGTGCTGGGCTGGCGCGGCCGCGCCGAGCTGGTGCGCCAGGGGGCGGCTCAGGGGGAGGTGGTGGCAGAGTTCGACCTGCCCGAAGGCCACGCCGCGCACCGGGTGCTGGAGGACGCGGGCCTGCCTGGCGGGCGCGAACTGATCCTGCGCCGCGTCAACACCGCCGAGGGCCGCAAGACCGCCTGGGTCAACGACCGCCGCTGTTCGGGAGAGGTGCTCAGGGCGCTGTCCGAAACCCTGGTGGAACTGCACGGCCAGCACGACGACCGCGGCCTTCTGAACCCGCGCGGCCACCGTGCTCTGTTGGATGAGTTTGCCCGCGTGAGCCCCGAGCTGGCCGCCGTGCGCGCCGCCTGGACCGCCGCCGCCCGCGCCCGCAAGACGGTGGCGGAGACCCGTGCCGCGCTCGACGCCGTGCGGGCCGAGGAGGAGTTCCTGCGCCACGCGGTGGCGGAGCTCGACAAGCTCGACCCGCAGCCGGGCGAAGACGCGGCGCTGGACGCGCGCCGCCGCGGGATGCAGGGTGCGGAGCGCATCCGCGGCGACGTTGCCCGCGCCTTTGCACTGCTCAGCGAGGGTGCCGAATCCGCGATGGGCGAAGCGCAGCGCTGGCTGGAAAGTGTCGCGGGCCGCGAAGAGGACACCGGCCTGGACGAGCCGCTTTCGGCCCTCAGCCGCGCGATGATCGAGCTGGGCGAGGCCCAGGGCGGCGTCGAGGCGGTGCTGGAACGGCTGGAGTTCAACCCGGGCGATCTGGAAGACTGCGAGGAGCGCCTGTTCGAGATCCGTGCCCAGGCCCGCAAGCATGGGGTGCAGCCCGATGATCTGGGTGATTACGCCGACAGCCTGCGCCAGAAGCTCGCGGCGCTGGATGCGGGCGGGCAGAACCTGGCCGATCAGGAAGCCACGTTGAAAGCGGCCGAGGCCGCCTATGCCGCTGCGGCTGATGCGCTGAGCGATGCCCGCCGCAAGAGTGCCGCGGCGCTGGATGCTGCGGTGATGGCCGAACTGGCGCCGCTGAAGATGGAACGCGCGGTTTTCGAGACCCGCATCGAGGACAGCGAGCCCGGCCCCGAGGGCAAGGACGCGGTGGCCTTCACCGTCGCCACCAACCCCGGCGCCCCGGCAGGCCCCTTGAACAAGATCGCCTCCGGCGGCGAGCTCAGCCGGTTCCTTCTGGCGCTGAAAGTCTGCCTGCGCGGCGAAGAAAGCGGCAAGACACTGATCTTTGACGAGATCGACCGCGGCGTCGGCGGCGCCACTGCCAATGCTGTTGGCCGGCGCCTGCGCGACTTGGCGGCGGGCGGGCAGGTGCTGGTCGTGACCCATTCGCCGCAGGTGGCGGCGCTTGGCGGCCATCACTGGCAGGTGCGCAAGCAGGTGGTCGAGGGCATGACGCTGTCGCAAGTGGTGCCGCTGGCCGCTGCCGAGCGGGTCGACGAACTGGCCCGGATGGTGTCGGGCGACACCATCACCGAAGAGGCCCGCGCCGCCGCCCGCGCCCTGCTGGCGGGCTGAGCCTGGCTGACGCTTCCGGGCCGCAGTCCGTGCCCGCGCCTGGCCCTGCTTGCTGCAGGTGATGGATTTTTAACTGCCGGGGTGGCAGTGTCATGATTTAAAAGACGAAAAAGACCACCGGGCCCCCATGGTGCATGATCTGCGTTCCTTCCTCTCTGCCCAGCACGCGCACTGGCGTGCGGCGCTCAAAGACGTCTGGCGCATCCTGCGCAACCGCGGCCCCAGCCAGTTCCAGTTCTGGCTGATCGCGCTCTTGATCGGCATTGCCGCAGGCTTTGCCGCGCTGTTCTTCCGCAAGGGCATCACCGCGCTGCAGGCCTGGGTCTACGGCGCGCCGGATCTGCGGCATCTGCACAGTTTCGCCCAGGACCTGCCGTGGTACGTGCTGGTCGGCATCGCCGCCGGCGGCGGGCTGGTCGTCGGGCTGATCCTCGACCGCTTCACGCCCGACGGCCGGGTGCGCTCGGTGGCCGATGTGATCGAGGGTGCGGCGCTGCACGACGGCCGGGTGGAGGTGCGCGAAGGCGCGGCCTCGGCGCTGGCCTCCTTTCTGACGCTGTCGACCGGTGGTTCCACCGGGCGCGAGGGGCCGGTGGTGCATATGGCGGCGGTGATCTCCACCTGGGTCAGCAACCGCATCAACGCCAACGGCATCACCGGGCGCGACCTTCTGGGCTGTGCGGTGGCGGCCGCGGTCTCGGCCAGCTTCAATGCGCCGATCGCGGGCGCGCTGTTTGCGCTGGAGGTGGTGCTGCGGCACTTCGCGGTCAATGCGTTTGGCCCCATCGTCATCGCCTCGGTCGCGGGCACGGTGATCAACCGGCTGGAATACGGCGATGTCACCGAATTCACCCTCAACACCCCCGGCGCGCTGCAATTCTATGTCGAGCTGCCGGCCTTTCTGCTGCTCGGGCTGATCTGCGGGCTGGTCGCGGCCGTGGTGATCCGCTCGATCTTCCTGGCCGACCGCATCGGCACCTCGGTGCAGGAGCGCATCCGCCTGCCGCGCTGGCTGCGCCCGGCAGTCTCCGGCGCGATGCTGGGGGTGATCGCGATCTGGTATCCGCATATTATCGGCGTCGGCTACGAGACCACGGTGCTGGCGCTGACCGGCGGGCTGCTTCTGGGGCAGGCGATCATCTTTGCCGTGGTCAAGACCGCGGCGCTGGCGATCACCATGGGCGGGCGCATGGGCGGCGGCGTGTTCTCGCCCTCGCTGATGATCGGAGCGCTGACCGGGTTGGCGTTCGGGCTCATTGCCACCTCGGTGCTGCCGGACGTCTCTGGCACCCACACGCTTTATGCTTTTGCCGGCATGGGGGCGGTAACCGCGGCGGTGCTGGGCGCGCCGATCTCGACCACGCTCATCGTGTTCGAGCTGACCGGCGACTGGCAGATCGGTCTTGCGGTGATGGTGTCGGTGTCGATGTCCACCGCGCTTGCCTCGCGGCTGGTGCACCGCTCCTTCTTCCTGTCGCAGCTCGAGCGGCGCAACATCCACTGCGCGGCGGGTCCCCAGGCCTATCTGCTGGCGCTGATCCGCACCGGCGCGGTGATGCGGCCTCTGGGCAGCAGCCGCTGTGCCAGCCGCGAGGAGTGCGCGGCGCTGGTTGCGGAGGGGCTGTTCTTGCGCGGGTCCGGCTCGCTGGAGGCTGCGATGCCGGTCTTTGACCGCGCCGAGGTCGCCTTCCTGCCGGTGCTGACGGCGGAGAACGACGGCAGCGAGCTGATCGGCGCGCTCTACCACGTGGATGCGCTGAAGGCCTACAGCCGCGCGCTCGCCGCCACCGCCGCGGAAGAGCACCGCTGAGGCCGCTTTGACGGCGGCAGGCGGAGGGGCGAATGCTCTGATGCGGGCCAGGGGCCGATTTGCACATTTCCCGCATTTTCCGCGCGCCGGGGATTCGCGCTTCCGGGCTTGACTGGCGCATTTGGTCTCTTTTCGAAACCGTTATGCAGCGATTTCAAGCTTGAATGCTCCGCGGAGGCAGGGGCATCGGCGGAAGAGCGCCGCTTTTTTGCCACGGTTTCGCCGCAGATTTACCCGTCGCAGCCGCGGGTTGCAGATTCCAATTGATCGAAATCGCGCCGGAGCCAAAAATGTTAAACAGGCGATAACAAAGGTTAACAACCTTCGGCAGGAACATAATGCGCAATACCGCAGTTGGCCCGCAAGAGGCCGAAGACCACAAGAAAGCGAACAAATCTGAGAACGAGCGCGCGGCCCTGATGGCCGTGATCGACTATACCCTGCAATGCGCGCGCGACCGGGACGGACTCGGCTGCGGCGAGGCGGTGGAAAAGGCGCGGCTTTATCTCAGCAATTCCGTTCTGGCCTGATCCTGGCCCGATCTGAACCCGGCATGCGCGCGCTCCGGCGCGCCGGGACATGCCAGGGCCGCCTCCGGGACACGGCGGCCCTCGCAGCCAACAGCGCACATTCACGATTTCCAAAGACGCCGGGTCAGCCGGGGCGGGTCTGGGGCTGTCCGCAAGACCCGGGCGCGCCCGCTGGCCGCCTTGCAGGCTCCGGTTTTGCAGCCCGCTTTCCGACACAAAAACGGCGGCCCTGGAGCGGGCCGCCGGTGCCGTGCTGGCCGTCTTGGGCCTGTGGCCGGATCAGACCTGTTCGACCTTCACCGAGTCGCTGAGATGGAAGGCCACGTGATCCTTGATCGCCGCGGCTTCGCCCACCGGGTTCTCATAGCTCCAGGCGGCATCGGGCGTGATCGAGGATTTGTTCACGATGGAAAAATAGGTGGTGTCACCCTTCAGCGGGCAATGGCTGGTCTTCTTGCTGCGATCCAGAAAGGCCATCGCGATGTCGCCGCGCGGGAAGTAGATCACCGGCGCGTGTCCGTCCTCCGTCAGCTCCAGCGCATTCTTGGTCTCGCCCAGAACGGCGCCGCCGGAGCGGACCACCCAAGTGCCTTCGGATTTACGGATACGGATCGCGGTCATGTTTTATCTTCCCATCATGTTCGTTCGTTTCGGACAGTAGCCGGGCACTGTGACACCCAGGTCTCAGATCACGGCGGTTGCGGCATCAAGCCACGCTTTCGCCGGAGCGCTCACCCGAGGGGCGATCTTCGCCCGCACCTCCTGATGATACGCGTTGAGCCAGCTTTTCTCTTCGGAGCTGAGCATCGGCACCTCAATCAGCCGCCGGTCCACCGGGGCGAATGTCAGCGTGCGCCAGCATAGCATGTCGCGCTCTGGGTCGCCGGTGTCAAGGGCGGGGGCCTCTTCCACCACCAGAAGGTTTTCGATCCGGATGCCAAAGGCGCCTTCGCGGTAGTAACCGGGCTCGTTCGACAGGATCATGCCCGGTTCCAGGGCGATGTGGCTGGTGCGGCTGAGACGCTGCGGGCCTTCATGCACGCTGAGATAGGCGCCCACGCCGTGGCCGAGCCCGTGGTTGAAGTCCTGCCCGGCCAGCCACAGGGGCATCCGGCCGATGGCTTCGATGTCGCGGCCCGCAAGCCCTTTTGGCCAGCGCAGGCGGGACATGGCGATCATCCCCTGCAGGACCCGGGTAAAGGCGGCGCGCTCGGCGTCGCCTGGTGTGCCGATCGCGACGGTGCGGGTGATGTCGGTGGTGCCGTCGAAGTACTGGCCGCCGCTGTCCAGCACCAGCAGGTGGCCGTCTTCCAGCCTTGTGTCGGTCTCCGTGGTCACGCGGTAGTGCATGACGGCGCCGTTCTCGCCGGTGCCCGCGATGGTCTCGAAACTGATGTCGCGCAGGGCGGGGTCCTGGCGGCGCAAGGCTTCGAGCTTCTCTACCACCGCGATTTCGCTGAGGCTGCCCGCGGGCTGGGCATCGAGCCAGGCCAGAAGTTCCACCACTGCGGCTCCATCGCGCAGATGGGCAGCGGCGCTGCCCGCGATCTCGGCCGCATTCTTGCGTGCCTTTGGCAGGGCGCAGGGATCGCCCGAGGCGTCCAACCGGTCCCCCAGCGCATCGGCCACGATCTGCGGCAGCGTTTGTGCATCCGCCGCAACCCGGCCGTTGAGGCCTGCCACCGCGGCCAGGAAGGCCTCCGGCGGCTCCAGCCGGACGGAGGCGGCGAAATGGCCGTCCAGCCCCTCGAGCTTCGCTCCTGCCATGAACAGATCGACCCGGCCGTCGCAATGCAGGATGGCAAAGCCATGCGCCACCGGGTTGCGGGCGATGTCGGCGCCTCGGATGTTCAATAGCCACATGATGCTGTCGGGCAGGGTGATGACGGCGGCGGCCTGGCCTGCCTCCTTCAGTCCCCGGGCCAGGCGCGCGCATTTGTCCTCCGCGGTTTCGCCTGCGTATTCAATCGGATGGGCAGAGACCGGCGCCATCGGCGGCGCGGGCTGGTCCGGCCAGACCCGGTCTGCAAGATTGGCACATTGCACCAGGGTGATGCCGCTGCCTTTCAGGTCGCTGGTGAGGCTCTTGATCTGACCGGCCGAATGCAGCCAGGCATCATAGCCCACCTTGCCGCCTCCGGGGAGCTGTTGCTTCAGCCATTCCGCCAGCTGCACTTCGGGCCAGGGCACGGGGGTGAAGTCCTCTGCGACCTGCCGCTTGACCTGGGTGCGGTAGCGGCCATCGACAAAGACGCCCGCGCTTTTCTCCAGCACCGCGCAGAAGCCGGCCGAGCCGGTGAAGCCGGTGAGCCAGGCGAGGCGCTCGTCCCGCGGTGCCACGTATTCCCCCTGATGCGCGTCGGCACGCGGCACCAGGAAGCCGTCCAGCCCTTCGGCCGCGATCTCGGCCCTCAGGGCGGCCAACCGGGGCGGGCCCTGTTCCGGGCGGGCGGTCACGTCGAAATTCTGGAACATGGGCGTCTCTCCTGCTGGGACAGGCCGCCGCCAGCGCGCCGGCCCGGAAAGCGCTGCGCGCGGGCGCGGCAGGCTGCTGACCTGTTGTTCCAAACTCCCGGGCAGGAGGCAAGCCTGCTGCGGCAGAGGCCGCGCGGGCGGGCTGGCGGGGAGCGGTCATGCGGGCAGGCAAACAGGGCACCCCTGCGGGCGCGGCCTCCGGCGGGGGTATTTGCGGTCAGAAAGGGGCTGCGGCCGGGGGGATTGGCCGCGCGCGCCGCTTTGCAGGCAAAAGCCCCCGCCGGAGGCTGGGCGGGGGCTTTTGCTTTTGGGTGTTCGGTTCGCGGCCGGGCGCGGCGGCTCAGACTGCGCGTTCTATCCCCATCACCCTTGCGCGGGCGCGGGGGTCGCTGTCGAAGAGCGCGGCGAGCTGTTCGGTCATCGCGCCCGCCAGCTGTTCCACATCGGTGATCGTCACCGCGCGGTCATAGTAGCGGGTGACGTCATGGCCGATGCCGATCGCCAGAAGCTCCACCTGCTTGCGTTTTTCAACCATGGCGATCACATCGCGCAGGTGTTTTTCCAGGTAGTTCGCGGGGTTCACCGACAGCGTCGAATCGTCCACCGGCGCGCCGTCCGAGATCACCATCAGGATCTTGCGCGCCTCGCGCCGCGCCGCCATGCGGCGGTGGGCCCATTCCAGCGCCTCGCCGTCGATGTTTTCCTTCAGCAGGCCTTCCTTCATCATCAGGCCCAGGTTGGCGCGGGTGCGGCGCATCGGGGCGTCGGCGCCCTTGTAGACGATGTGGCGCAGGTCGTTCAGGCGGCCGGGCTGCTGCGGCCGGCCCTCGTTCAGCCAGGCCTCCCGCGCGAGCCCGCCTTTCCAGGCACGGGTGGTGAAGCCGAGGATCTCCACCTTCACGTTGCAGCGCTCCAGCGTGCGGGCCAGCACGTCGGCGCAGATCGCCGCGATGGAAATCGGGCGGCCGCGCATCGAGCCGGAGTTGTCGAGCAGCAGCGTCACCACCGTGTCGCGGAATTCGGTGTCTTTTTCGACCTTGAAGCTCAAGGGCGTGGTGGGGTTGGCGACCACGCGGGCGAGGCGGCCGGCATCCAGGATGCCTTCCTCGCGGTCGAACTCCCAGGAGCGGTTCTGCTGTGCCTGCAGGCGGCGCTGCAGCTTGTTGGCCAGACGCGAAACCGCGCCTTTCAGCGGCTCCAGCTGCTGGTCGAGATAGGCGCGCAGGCGCTCCAGCTCGGCCGGTTCCGCCAGGTCCTCGGCGGCGACTTCCTCGTCGTGGGTGTCGAAGAACACCTTGTAATCCGGGTCGGCCTCGGAGGCGGGCGGCGGCGCAGGCGGCTCCAGCGGCGCCTCGCCGTCGGGCATCTCGGTTTCTTCGGCGAGATCGTCCTCGGCCATGTCGTCCATCGAGACCTGGGCCTGGCTTTCGTCCTGCTGCTGCTCCTGGCTCTGCTCGGGGCTGGCGTCGGCCTGTTCATCCTCGGACTCGTCCTGGCCGGTGCTGTCGGGATCGTCCTGCTCCTCGGCGCTGTCGTCGGACTGATCGTCCTGGTCGTCGCTGAGCTCGTCCGGGTCGTCGCCGAGCTGATCGCCGTAGCCGAGGTCGGAGATCACCTGGCGGGCGAATCTGGCAAATTCGGCTTGATCGGCGATCTTGTCCTGAAGGTCTTCCAGCGTGCCGCCGGCCTGGGCTTCGATAAAGCCGCGCCACAGCTCCATGATGTTGGCAGCCCCTTCCGGCAGCGGGCGGCCGGTGGCGAGATGGCGGATCAGGTAGCCGGCCGAGGCCGCAAGCGGCGCTTCGGAGGAGGTCTTCATCTGGTCGTAGCCGCGCCGGATCGCCTCGTTGCGGATCTTCACGTCGATGTTCGAGGCCGTGCCCGGCATGTGGCGCGCGCCCATCGCCTCGCAGCGGGCGGTCTCCATCGCCTCGTAGAGGTCGCGGGCCATTTCGCCCTGCGGGACATACTTTGCGTGGGTGGCGTCATCGTGGAACTTGTGCCGCAGCGCCAGCGCATCGGCGGTGCCGCGGGCCAGCAGCACCTCCTCGCGGGTCATTCGGCGGGAGACCTGCGGCAGCCGCATGGTATCGCCTGAGAGCCCCGAGGGGTCGACCGTGTAGCTGACCGAGAGTTCCGGGTCGTCGGCCATCACCTTGGTGGCTTCGGCGAGCGCCTTCTTGAACGGATCGGCGGGGTTGTCGTTCGGTTTTTTCATTGCTTCATCGCCGCTTCATCAAGGCTGAGGCGCCCGGTGGCGAGATCGGCGAGCACCGATACATGCACATCCAGCGCGTCAATTACGGTATAGCCCGGGGCCTGGTTGTCAAAGGCCAGGTTCAGGTCGGTTCCGGCCAGCACGATGGCCTCGGCGCCCAGATCCTGCACCATGCGGCGCCCGGCATCGAGGAAGAGCGCGCGCTGCTCCGGTGTGCAGTGCCCGGCCACGGCCACCTCCTGATAGGCCTGGCCCAGGGTCTCGATTTCGTCATCCAGCGCCACGGCCTCCGTCTGCGCCAGCTGGCCGTAGAGCCGGGTACGCATCACCACGCGGGTGCCGAGCAGGCCGATGCGCCTTACCCCTTGGGCGGCGAAATGCGCATCGAGCGGGTCGGCGCCGGAGATCACGGGCAGCGGCGACAGCGCATTCATCTCTTCCACGCAGTAGTGCGCCCCCAGCGAGGTGAGTGCCACGCAGTCGCAGCCCGCCCCCTTCAGCCGGTCGATCTGGCGCGCGAAGATGTCCGCCTGCGGCGCGCGCGCGTCTGCCAGGTTGTTGCGGATCAGGGTCTGGATGTCGCCGTGGCTGATGGTGAGATCCAGAGTGCCGCCGCGCCGCTCCACCGCCGCCGTCAGGCGCTGGTAGTAGGCGATAGTGGCCGCAACCCCGATCCCGCCGATCAAGCCGATGTGCATCCGCCCGGTCCCGCCGCTCAGCCCAGGCTCACGCTGGCGGCGCTCTCCGGCAGCTCCTCGTCGAAGCAGCGCTGGTAGAACTCGGCCACGGTCTGGCGCTCCAGCTCGTCGCATTTGTTGAGGAACGACAGGCGGAAGGCATAGCCGACGTCGCGGAAGATCTCGGCGTTCTGGGCCCAGTTGATCACTGTCCGGGGGCTCATCACGGTGGACAGGTCGCCGTTCATGAAGGCGGTGCGGGTCAGATCCGCAACCGAGACCATCTGGCTGATCGTCTTGCGGCCCTTCTCGGTGTTGTAATGCGGCGCCTTCGACAGGACGATGGCGCTTTCGGCATCATGGCTCAGGTAGTTCAGGGTTGAGACCAGCGACCAGCGGTCCATCTGCGCCTGGTTGATCTGCTGGGTGCCGTGATAGAGCCCGGTGGTATCGCCGAGGCCCACGGTGTTGGCGGTCGCAAACAGGCGGAAGTAAGGGTTCGGGGTGATGATCTCGTTCTGATCCAAGAGGGTCAGCTTGCCGTCATGCTCCAGCACCCGCTGGATCACGAACATCACGTCGGCGCGGCCCGCGTCGTATTCGTCGAACACGATGGCGACCGGGTTGCGCAGCGCCCAGGGCAGGATGCCCTCGTGGAATTCGGTCACCTGCTTGCCGTCGCGCAGCTTGATCGCGTCCTTGCCGATGAGGTCGATGCGGGAGATGTGGCTGTCGAGGTTCACCCGCACCGCAGGCCAGTTCAGACGGGCCGCGACCTGCTCGATATGGGTCGACTTGCCGGTGCCGTGGTAGCCTTGGATCATCACGCGGCGGTTGTGGCCGAACCCTGCGAGAATCGCCAGGGTGGTCTCGGGGTCGAATTTATAGGTCGGGTCCAGCGCCGGGACCCGCTCGGTGCCCTCGGCGAAGCCCTTGATCGTCATGTCGGTTTCGATACCGAAGACATCGCGGACCGAAATGGTTTCGGTCGGTTTCGCATTCATATCCACAAAGCCATCGGTCATCGCCGTCGATCCTTATCCTTCTGCCCTGCGTCCAGGGGCCAAATCTGCTGGATTGGTGCCTGATCTGGGGCGCAAGGGCAAGGGGAACCGTGCCATGGGTCCTGCTGACGCGGCGATTGGCGTATCCTGAACCGGCAGCGGGCGAAGGCGCGATGGTGCGGGACGGCAAAGCGGGGCGCCCCGGATTGCGCCGGGGCGCCCCTCACACCGGGCGGCAGTTGGATTTTGGGAATGCCGCCCGATGTGTGCGGCAGCAGCGGTCTCCGCTGCTACACCTCAAAATTAGCGGAAAACCCGAAGGAGCGCGCGGGCGCGAAGGTATGTCCGGGGGCTCTTGCGGCGCGCAGATTTTGCCGAATGTGACCAAACGGATAGCCCGCAGCGACTTTGGTTCGTGCTGCGGTCTGCTTTGGAGCTGCGGGGCGGGCCCGGACGCCTGCCAAAGCGGGGAAGCAGCGCTTCGGCGGCGCGCGCGGAAGGCGATCTGAACGGGCGTGGCTGGCGGTTTATCCTGGCCAAACCCGTGCGCCTTCTCGGCGGTGTGTCCAGCCTCAGTCTAATCGCCGCCGCGTGGAAGCGTGGCGGCGATGCGCGGCAGCCCGCGGCCTTGCTCCGCGCCGGGGGAGCAGAACGGCAAAGCGGGGCGCCCCGGCCTGCACCGGGACGCCCCTCACACCGGGTGGCAGATGGAAGCGATCAGGCTGCGGTCCGGGCGTGGGTGGCGACAAAGGCCTCGGCCGCCTCTGCCTGCTGCGTGTTGCTGCGGGCTTCTTCCAGGGCGGCAAAGCTCGTGCGGACGGCTGGGGCCAGGTATGCCGGGTTGGCGTAGACCATGTTCAGCCTGTCAAAGGCGCGCGTCTTGGCGGGGCGGCTGGAGATCACCCGGACCGAAGCAAAGCGGCCGGCGGCGTGCAACTGGTCCAGCATCTGGTTCAGCACGTCCTGCGGGCCTTCCAGCACCTGGTAGTAGGTGGCCCCGCCACCGGTCATCATGCCGGTCACGCCGCCGGCCTGGGCCCGGGGGCGGGCAGCGGCGATGAATTTGCCGATCTCCAGCGGGCGCAGGGGGGAGGCGGGCTGGATGGCGATAACGAAACGGTGCATGTGAACTCTCCTGACTGGTCTGATGCCCGGGGGCGGGCGCTGGCAGCGGACCCGGGCGGCGGACCCTTTTGCTGTCCGTCTTCGGGATAAGTTCAAATTAAGGGAAAATCCGGAACGATGCGCGGTCGCGGAAGTATGGGCGGGGCCTTGTGCGGCGCGCGGATGCCGCAGGCCGTGACCGGAAGGATAGCCCGGCACGCCTTGGGTTTGCGCGGCGGGCGGCTTTGGTGCCGGCGCGCGGGCTTGGATGCCTGCCAGAGACGAGAAGCTGCGCTTCGACGGTGCGCGCCGGCCATGCGCGGCGGCCGTGCGGCCTTGTCCCGCGCCGGGGAGATTGGGGCGCCGGAGCGTGCGCGGTATTTGCTGCGCCTGTGCCAGAAACACGCCGGTGAGCCGGTTGTCTGCGAAGGAAAGTCTGCCAGCGCGATTAACTGCGGCCCCCCATTTACCGATCTCCAGGAACGCAAAGGGGGCGGCCAACGCCGCCCCCACAAAAAAATCCGTGTTCCGACTTCGGCCCCTGCCCGCAGGGCCTTATTTGAAGCTGCGGCTGTCCTTCAGCTGGTCCCAGGCCCACATGACCTCCTGCAGCTGTTCTTCCTGGCTGCGGTCGCCGCCGTTCATGTCCGGGTGCAGCACCTTGATCAGCTTCTTGTAGGCCTTGCGGATGTCGGCCTTGGACCAGTCGTCCTTGGCTTCCAGAATCTCGACCGCGCGGCGTTCGGTCGGCGGCAGGCGGCGGCCGGTGGCGGCAGAGCGGCCGGGGTTGCGGGTGGCATTGGCGCCCAGTACCTGATGCGGGTCCTCGATGCCGAGCCGGGCCCAGGCGCGCGCTTCCGGGTCGCCCAGCGGGCGGGTGGTGCGCTCCCACACCTTGTCCTTGGACTGCTGCGCGTTCAGCTCCGCCTCGGTGGTGCCTTCGAAGAAATTCCACGAGTTGTTGTACTCGCGCACGTGCTCCTGGCAGAACCAGTAGAAGTCGTCCAGCACGTCCGGCGCCTTGGGGGCGCGGAACTTGCCGGGCTCGTTGCAGCCGTCCTTGTCGCAGACGCGGACGGAGGTCTCGGACGCGCCGGTGGCGGCCCGCCGCCCGCGCGGATTCTTCTTCTTCGCGGATCGGATGGACATATCGAAACCGAAGGGATCGGATTTGCTCATGGGGCGCACCTTCTAGACGCATCTATTCGACTCGGAGGCAGCAGTTTAGTCTAAGGGGCGGGAGATAGAAGGGGGGCGCCGGCACTTTTTATGAGGATGAGCGGAAAATGAACGTAAGCAGCGAAATCGAGGCGCGGCTGCAAATGGCCTTTGCGCCGGCCGAGCTGGAGGTGGAAAACGAAAGCCACAAACATGCAGGTCATGCCGGCGACGATGGCTCCGGGGAGAGCCATTTCCGGGTGCGCATCCGCGCCGCTGCCTTCGAGGGCATGAGCCGGGTGAAGCGGCACCGGGCGGTGCACAAGGCGCTGGGCGATATCGTCCCGCGCATCCACGCGCTCGCGCTCGACATCGGCGCCTGAGGAGCGGGAGGGCTGAAGGGGCACGCGCCGGGAACGGCCGGGCCGCTCAGTCCCTCTCGCCGGGTGTCTTGGCGGCGGCGTCCGCGCCGGGTTCTTCCGCCTGCGCGCCCGGCCGGGCCTCTGCCGCGCCGGACCCGGTGTCGAGCCTTGGTGCCGGGCGGACGTCCGGCTGCGCCTCGCCGCCTGCTGCGCCAAGCGGCCTGGCCGGCTCTGCCCTGCGCAGGGCCGGTGCTTCGCGGGTGTCCGGCGCTGCCGCCAGCGGCGGTGCGGCGGCTTCGCTGTGGCGGAAGGATACGGCCGGGGCCGCCGGTTCCCTGCGGCTGCCGCCCGGCGCGTCCCCGGGCCTCTCTGCAGCCACGGCGCGGCGGAACACCAGGAGATTGCGCCAATTGGTGGTGGAGCTTGCGAGCCCCGCGCGCTCTTCGCTCGGCAGAATCTCGGCGCGCTGGAACTCCCAGCCCTCAGCGGCCATCTCGTTCAGCAGGAGCTCGATCGAATTGGCAAAGCGCGCCTCAGGACCTTTCAGCCCTTTCGCCTTGGTGCCCTTGGCGGGGGCGGGGACGACCTTGTACTCAAAAGCTTGCATGAGCCTCTCCTGTCTGGGCCTGCAGGTTTAGCGGAATGGGGGTAAGGGTCAAGGGACGCGGCGATTTGGCCGCGCCCGCCGGGGCGCTGGTTTCAGCGAGGGAAACGGCCCGGAAAAATGCGATTCTTCCGGGCCGGAATTTTTGCAGTATTCCGGCTCCCGCCGCGACCTCAGTCCTTTGCCGCCGCCGTCTGCACCAGCGTCAGGCACACCTCCGTGGCCTTGGCCATGTCCTGTACCGAAATCCATTCCAGCGGCCCGTGCACGTTCTGCATGCCGGTGAAGATGTTGGGCGTGGGCACGCCGAACTCGGTCAGCCGGGAGCCGTCGGTGCCGCCGCGGATCGGCGCGGAGACGGGCGCAATCCCCTGCGCTTTGCAAGCCGCCAGCGCCAGGTCGACCGGGGTCATGTCGTTCTCCAGCCAGTAGCGCATGTTGCGGTACTGCGGGTGGATCTCGCAGGTGATCTCCGCCCGCGGCTCGGACGCCTGCACCGCCGCGCAGACCTTGCGCAGGAGATCGCCCTTGGCGGCCAGCCCGTCGCGCTCGAAGTCGCGCAGGATCAGCTTGATCTCCATTTCCGAGGAGCCGCCGTTCATGTCGGTGACATGCAGGAAGCCTTCGCGCCCCTCGGTGGTCTCCGGCGTCATGGTGGCCTGCGGCAGGGTCTGGACGATCTTCGCCGCCAGATGCGCGGCGTTCACCATCTTTTCCTTGGCCCAGCCGGGGTGGATCGAGACGCCCTTCACCGTCACCACCGCGCGGTCGGCGGAGAAGCTCTCGTAGACGATCTCGCCCGCCTCGCCGCCGTCGAGCGTATAGGCGAAGTCCACGCCAAGGTCCTTGGGCAGCTGTTCGGTGACGCCGCGGCCGATCTCCTCGTCCGGGGTGAAGGCGAGGCGGATTTTCGGGTGTTTGATCTCCGGGTTCGCCAGCAGGTGCCGCGCCAGCGTCATCACGATGGCAACGCCTGCCTTGTCGTCCGCGCCCAGCAGCGTGAGGCCGGAGGCGGTGATCAGGTCGTCGCCTTTCTTGGAGGCAAGGTACGGGGATTTCCGAGGTGACAGCACGAGAGCCGGGTTGTCAGGGTAGGTGATATCGCCGCCATCGTAATTTTTTATCACCCGCGGTTTGACGCCGGTTGCATTGAACTGGGGCGCGGTGTCGACATGGGCGAGGAAGCCGACGGCCGGCCCCGGCGCAGTGCCGGGGATGGTCGCCAGGACCACGCCGTAATCGGTGAGTTGCACGTCCCGCGCGCCGATCTCCCGCAATTCTGCTTCCAAGAGGCGCAGCATGTCGAACTGGATCTTGGTGCTGGGAGTGGTGGACGAGGTTTCGTCGCTCTGGCTGTCGATGGCGGCGTAGCGGACCAGCCGGTCCTCGAGTTCCTGATCGAATGTGCGGTCCATGAAACCTCCCTGGGATTTTGACCGGAGCAAAGCGGCTGGCGCGGGGAAGGTCAAGGCGGGGGAGGAGGAAGCGCCTCTCTGTCCTGCTTCCGGTATTGACCCAACCGGCGCGGGACAAGGCCGCCGCGCATCGCCGGCGCGCCCCCACGCGGTGGCGATTTGGCAGCGGCTGGACGGTCCCTCGAGAGGATGTACGGACTTTGCCGGGATAAACTGCCAGCCATACCGGTTCGCATCGCCACCGCGCGCGCCGCCGATGCGCGGCTGGTCGCTTCGGGGCACGCATTCGGCGGGTTGGACGGCCAATGCGATATGCGTACACACCTAAAAAAGGGCGCCTCCGGGGCGCCCTTCTGCAATCAATTCCGCCGCGGTCAGCCGCCCAGTTTCTTTGCCACCAGCTCGTTCACCGCCTTGGGGTTGGCCTTGCCGCCGGTGGCTTTCATCACCTGGCCGACAAACCAGCCTGCCAGCTTCGGGTTCACCTTGGCCTTTTCCACCTGCGCCGGGTTGGCGGCGATGATCTCGTCCAGGGCGGTCTCGATGGCGCCAGTATCCGTCACCTGCTTCATGCCGCGCTCTTCAACGATCTGCGCCGGGTCGCCGCCTTCGGTGTAGACGATCTCAAAGAGGTCCTTGGCGATCTTGCCGGAAATCGCGTCCGAGGCGATCAGGTCGATGATGCCGCCAAGCTGTGCCGGGGAGACCGGCGACTCGGTGATCGCATGGTCTTCCTTCTTCAGGCGGCCGAACAGCTCGTTGATGACCCAGTTCGCGGCCAGCTTGCCGTTGCGGCCCGATGCCACGGCTTCGAAATAGGCCGCCGATTCCACATCCGCCGTCAGCACTGAGGCGTCATAGTCGCTGAGGCCGAAGTCGTTGATGAAGCGTGCCTTCTTCTCGTCCGGCAGCTCCGGGAGGCTGGCCTTGATGCCGTCGACCCAGTCCTGCTCGATCTCCAGCGGCAGCAGATCGGGGTCGGGGAAGTAGCGGTAGTCATGCGCCTCTTCCTTGGAGCGCATGGAGCGGGTTTCGCCCTTGTCCGGGTCATACAGCCGGGTTTCCTGGTCGATCTTTCCGCCAGCCTCGATGATCGCAATCTGGCGGCGCGCCTCGACCTCAATGGCCTGCTGGATGAAGCGCATCGAGTTCATGTTCTTGATCTCGCAGCGGGTGCCCAAGTGCGAGAAGTCCTGGGTTTCCTGGTACTTCTCGTACTGGCCCGGCAGACAGACCGAGACGTTCACGTCGGCGCGCAGGTTGCCGTTCTGCATGTTGCCGTCGCAGGTGCCGAGATACTGCATGATCTGGCGCAGCTTGGCGATGTACGCCGCGGCTTCCTCCGGCCCGCGGATGTCGGGGCGGGAGACGATCTCCATCAGGCAGACACCGGTGCGGTTCAGGTCGACGAAGGACATGTTCGGGTCCATGTCGTGGATCGACTTGCCCGCGTCCTGCTCCATGTGGATGCGCTCGACCCGCACGTTGCGCGCGGTGCCGTCGCCCAGCTCCACCAGCACTTCGCCTTCGCCCACAATGGGATGATAAAGCTGGGAAATCTGGTAACCCTGCGGCAGATCCGGGTAGAAGTAGTTCTTGCGGTCGAAGGCCGACCACAGGTTGATCTCCGCCTTCAGCCCCAGCCCGGTGCGCACGGCTTGCTCGACGCAGAACTCGTTGATCACCGGCAGCATGCCGGGCATCGCCGCATCGACGAAGGCCACGTTGGAGTTCGGCTCGGCGCCGAATTTGGTGGAGGCGCCTGAGAACAGCTTGGATTTGGAACTGACCTGGGCATGCACCTCCATGCCGATGACCAGTTCCCAGTCATGCTTGGCGCCCGCGATCACCTTGGGCTTGGGGAGTTCATATGTCAGGTCGAGCATGGTGTTCCGCCGTATCCGAATGTCTCTGTTTGGCAAGCGTTCTAGGCCAGCGCGGCAGGGGTAGCAAGAGCCGCAAGGCTGCGGAGGAGCGGTGCGCGGACCAATACGGGCCGGGTTGACTGACGGTTGCGGCAAAGACCCGAGGCGGCCGGCTCGGAGCGGCAATGCCAAAGGACTGCCGCTCTAATGTGTTCACGCGGCAGCAAGCCTGCGGCTGCTGCGGCGCAGGGCGCCGAGGGAGAACAGCTGGAAGGCAATGAACACCGGCACGAAATATTCTGGGAACAGGGCCAGCGGGTAGGCGTTGATGATGTTGGGATTATCGAAGGCCATGAACTGCAAAGCGCCTGCGGAGGTGGCGATGCCCAGGCTGACGGCGAGGGTAAAGTCGAGCAGGCCGATGTAGCTGGCGCGGCGCACCAGATCCTCTGAATTCGCGTCGCCGCGATTGAGGGCGCGCAGGGCCTGGATCGCGGCAATACCGGCCAGAATGTCACCGATGCCGGCGGGCAGCGCGAATTGCCAGGGCAGGGCCCCCATCAGCCAGCCCAGAAGAAACACGCCCCCCATCAGCCGGAGGCTCTGAATGCTGATCAGCAGGGCGTGATCCAAACTGCCGAGAATTGCCCGGCCGGTGACCGTCAGCCGGCCCAGCCCCCAAAGCAGGATGGCCCCGCCGAACAGCGGCATCAGGGCGTATGGCGGGTCGGTTATCGCCAGCGGCGGCATCAGAACCCCGGCTTTGGCCAGCATAACCACCAGCGGGTGCCAGAGCCCCAGTACGGCTGCCGCCACGGCCACCCCCGCGGCCGATTGCCAGACCGGAAGACCGGACCTGAGGGCTCCGATGCTGATGATGCCAACCGCGAAGGCGGGCAGTATGACGGCGAAGGCCTGCACCCAGGCAGTTGCGATCGTTTCAAACATGTCCTTACTCCTGTGGATCCGAGGTCTCTGTAAGTTCCATTTTGGAAGTTACTATCAAATAAGTAGTGACTTCACATTTGCAAGTCCGGTAACTAGATTTCCTGCATGAGCCAGGAAATACGCCAGAACTGCCCGGTGCTGCGGGCTTCGACTGTGATGGGGGATCAGTGGACCCTGCTGATCCTGCGCGAGTTCTTTCTGGAGGGCGCGCGCAGGTTTCAGGACCTTCAGGACGTGCTGAAAGTGTCGCCCAACACGTTGTCAGGGCGGCTGCGCAAGCTGGAAGACAGCGGAGTGCTCGAACGGCGGGCCTATTCGCAGAACCCGCCGCGGTGGGAATACCATCTCACTGAGCGCGGGAGAGCGCTTGCCCCGGTCATGAATGCCATCCGCACCTGGGGAGAACTGCATGCTCCGGATTTTCCGGAAGGGTCCTGACGGCGCTGGCAGCCCGCCGCCGCAGGTGCATTGTCCTCTTGGCCCGGCGCAGGCGGGCAGCTAGAACTGGCAGGCCGAGCAGACCAACAGGAGGCCGCCTTGGACACTTCCGCCCGCATCAGTCAGACCATTGCCCAAGAAATCGGCGCCGCTGCCAAGCAGGTAAGCGCTGCCGTTGCGCTGCTGGACGAGGGCGCCACCGTGCCCTTCGTTGCGCGCTACCGCAAGGAGGCGACCGGGGGCTTGGACGACACCCAGCTGCGCACCCTGTCCGAGCGGCTCGACTATCTGCGCGAGATGGAAAAGCGCCGCGCCGCCATTCTTGACTCGATCAGGAGCCAGGACAAGCTGTCCGATGAGCTGGCAGCCTCCATTGCCAAGGCGGAAACCAAGGCGCAGCTGGAAGACATCTACCTGCCCTACAAGCCCAAGCGCCGCACCAAGGCGATGATCGCGAAGGAAAACGGGCTGGAGCCGCTGGCCGACGCCATCCTGGCCAACCGTGGCGCCGATCCGGAAAAACTTGCCGCGGGCTGCATCACCGAAGCCGTGCCCGCGGTGAAGGACGCGCTGAACGGTGCGCGGGACATCCTGACCGAGCGGCTGACCGAAAACGCAAACCTGCTCGGCCGCCTGCGGCAGTTCCTGCAGCAGGAAGCCGTGCTCACCGCCAAGGTGGTCGACGGCAAGGAGCAGGAGGGCGCCAAGTTCTCCGACTACTTCGAGCATTCCGAACGCTGGCGCGACGTGCCCTCGCACCGGGCGCTGGCGATGCTGCGCGGCTCGAACGAAGGCGTGCTGACGCTGGACGTGGGGCCGGAGCCCGAAGCGGGCGCCGCCAGGGCGGAGGCGATGGTGGCCGCGGAACTCGGCGCTTCCGGCAACGGGCCGGGCGATGCGTGGCTGCGCAAGGTGGCGGGCTGGGCCTGGCGGGTGAAACTGTCGCTTTCAATGATGCTGGAACTGATGGGCAGCCTGCGCGCCCGCGCGCAGGAGGATGCGATCCAGGTCTTTGCCCGCAACCTCAAGGACCTCTTGTTTGCGGCACCCGCCGGTGCGCGGCCCACATTGGGCCTTGACCCGGGCATCCGCACCGGCGTCAAGGCAGCCGTGGTGGATGCAACCGGCAAACTGGTTGCGACCGAAACACTGTACCCGTTCCAGCCCAAGAACGATCTGCGCGGGGCGCAGGCAGCCATCGTGAAACTGATCGCGGAACACGGCGTGGAGCTCGTTGCGATCGGCAACGGCACCGCCAGCCGCGAGACCGAACGCATGGTGGCGGAGGTGCTGAAACACCTGCCCGCCAAGGTAAAGGCGCCCACCAAGGTGGTGGTGAGCGAGGCTGGCGCCTCGGTCTACTCGGCTTCCGAACTGGCGGCGCGGGAGTTCCCGGACTTGGACGTCAGCTTGCGCGGCGCGGTTTCCATCGCCCGCCGGCTGCAGGACCCGCTGGCGGAACTGGTGAAGATCGAACCCAGAAGCATCGGCGTCGGCCAGTACCAGCACGATGTCGACCAGCACAAACTGTCGAAATCGCTGGAGGCGGTGATCGAGGATGTGGTGAACGCCGTCGGCGTCGATCTCAACATGGCCTCGGCGCCGCTTCTCGCGCATGTCTCGGGACTCGGCCCGGGGCTGGCCGAGGCGATCGTGGCACACCGGGATCAGAACGGCGCCTTTGCCTCCCGCCGGGACTTGCTGAAAGTGGCACGGCTGGGGCCGAAAGCGTTTGAGCAATGCGCGGGCTTCCTGCGCATCCAGGACGGCAAGGAACCGCTGGATGCCTCGGCTGTGCACCCGGAATCCTATGCCGTGGCGCGCCGCATCGTTTCCGCCTGCGGCCGCGATATCCGTCAGATCATGGGCAATGAGGGCGCGCTGAAATCCCTGCGGGCCGAGGATTTCGTCTCGGCCGGGGCCGGCCTGCCCACGGTGCGCGATATCCTGGCGGAACTGGAAAAACCGGGCCGCGACCCGCGGCCCTCCTTCGTCACCGCAAGCTTCACCGACGGGGTGGAGGCGATCACCGACCTCAAACCCGGAATGGTGCTCGAAGGCACGGTGACCAATGTCGCGGCCTTCGGGGCCTTTGTCGACATTGGCGTGCACCAGGACGGGCTGGTGCATGTCAGCCAGCTGGCCGACCGCTTCGTGAAGGACCCGCATGAGGTGGTGAAGACCGGCCAGGTTGTGAAGGTCACGGTGACCGAGGTCGATGTGCCGCGCAAGCGCATCGGGCTTACCATGCGCAAGGACGGCGGCGCCTCGGCCCGCGAGGAACGCGCCACCCGCCAAGGCGGCCGGGACAACGGCAAGCCCAAAACGGGCGGACGCAGCGGCAACGCCCCGCGCAACGGCCGGAACAGCGGCCCAGACAAGGGCCAGGGCAAGGGCCAACACAAAGGCCAAAACCGAGAGCAGCAAACCGGCGCGCTGGGCGCGGCCCTGATGGACGCTTTCAAGAAAAAATGACCGCGCGCGCGGGCAAGGGGGGCGACGAGCCCCCACTCTGCCTGAGACGCCTGCGACCGCCTTTTCCTCTTGCCCCAAATATCCCGGGGGAGGCCCGCGAGGGCCGGGGGCAGCGCCTCTCCTGCGCTCCAACGGCCTCAGATGCCCGCGCTTCTTCGGCGGCCGGCCCCTGGCTATCCAGCCCCGCCATCTGCCGCTTCTTCTGGCCCCAAATATCCCGGGGGAGGCCCGCGAGGGCCGGGGGCAGAGCCCCCTCCTGCGCGTCAGCCCGCCGCGCCCGCCCGATCGCGGGGAGCGGACACTCCCGGCTCTGCGTCCGCGGAGCCGTCCCGGAACAGATCCGCCAGGGCCGCGCGCGCGATGGCCTCGCCGCGGCTGGCAAAGCGCGGCAGCGCGCCGACCCGGGCGCTGTTGCCGAAGCCCTCGGCAGCAAGGGCCCAGACCATGGGGTGCAGTTCGGTCAGGCGGCCGTGCACAAGCCAATGCGCCGCACCGCAGATGCGCAGACGCTGGGCGGTGCCTGCTTTCCCGGCCCCGGCGGGCAGGGCGACGGTGCAATAGGCCGCAAGCAGGTTCACCATGTCCTGCGAGGCATCGGTTCGCAGGATGTCGCGCAAGCCCTCCAGGAACAGCTCCGCATCCACATGGGCACAGGCCTCGGGGTCGAGTGCGAGAGCGTCGAAATAAGCCCAGGCGTAGCCGCCCGCGCCCCAGGCGCCGTCAGTCGCGGCAGCGGTACGGCGGGCGGCCTGTTCCAGCATCGCATAAGAGCCGCCGCCGCCCGGCAGCAGCTGCGCCCCCAAAGCCCGCATCGCACGCGGGTTGCGCGGATCAAGCGCGATCAGCCGGCCATAGCTTTCTTCCGCCCGCCCGGCCGTGGCCGGATCGGCCGGGCGTCCGGCCAGCAGGGCGCAGTGTGCGGCTTGCAGAAACGGGCTGCCGAGCGAGAGCGCGCTGTCCGCAAAGGGCGCCAGGAGCTGCTCCGCCCGGGCAAAATGCGCCGCAGAGCTGCGCTTTCCGGCCGCGCAGCTGCTGCGCCAGGCCCAGGCGATGTCGATATGGGCCAACGCCACCAGCGCGGTCAGGTAGGGGTCGCGGCAATGGCCTGCGCGCAGGGCTTCGAACTCCATCACGCCGCGGATAAGCCCGCGGCCCGCAAAGGCGGCATCGACGCTCAGCGCGTCTTCGGCGGCGCCCACGACATCGGCGCGGGCGCCATAAGCGATGAGATCAGCCAGCGGCAAGGCGCCGCGGGCGGCCTCGCGGGCTGTATCGGCGGCGCGGATCAGGCCGGAGAGGTCCTCCCAGCGCTCCTGGCGGGCCAGAAACTGGCCGCGGTCCTGGGCCTGGTCGGCGGCGGGGTCTGCGGGCTCGGCACACGGCGGGATCGGAACGGGCGCGTCAGTCCCCGCCGGCAGTGCGGTTACAGGCGCTGGGCGGGCAACGGTGCGGACAGGCGCCGGGTCCGGGCCCGGCACGGCCTGAGGTGTCACGGCGGCTGCGGCTGCGGCGGCAGGGGCGGCGGGTCTGCCCTGGCCGGGCAGGAACTGGGATACGAGGGACATCAGGTCCCGCGCCCGGGGAGAGGTTTTCAGCATGCGCGCATCCGGTCGTGTGGCGGTCATATTGGATGCTCTCAGGCTGGCGGTGCAATGGGGCGCAAAGATGGCGGCAGTGGGGAAGTTGCGGCCCCAATCCCGATAATCGCCCCTTTCGGGCACTGGCAGGCGGGAAACCGCCAAGCTGCTGCGGTATCTCAGAAAATCATGAAGTGGTGGCGCTCGGTCGTTAGCCCGCGCCGGGTCAGCTCGCGCTCCAACTCTGCGTTGGGCGGCGTCGCTTCCTGCGGCAGCCGCAGGCGCTTGCCGCCATGCAGGAGCAGCGTCGTGCGGACAGAGAGATCCAGGCGCGTGTCAAACCGCACCCGCTCGATTTCCGCCAGCGGCACGCTGTCCCTGAGGCTGCCGGAATACCAGGCGATCCGCTCTTCGGTGAGGGTCATCCCGGCGGAGGGGTTGCGCAGCAGGTCCAGCACCGCAGGGATGACCGGCAGGGCCAGCAGCGCCACCAGCCAGCCCGCGGCGCCAAGCCCGAACCACAAGCCCGCAAGCCCCGCAAGCCAGGCTGCCGCCGCCAGCAGGGCCCCGGTGGAGCGGCCCTGCCGGGTGAAGCGGTAGCCGTCCCCGTCCGGCGCGGCGGGGGAGGGATCAGGCATCGAGGATACGGCTGACCATTTCGGTAGTGTCGCGGCTCAGCGCTTCGGTGCCAGCGATACGGCTCAGCTGGGCGCGGATCAGCGACTGGCGGGCGGCATCGTAGCGTTTCCAGGTCTGGAAGGCCGCGCACATGCGGGCGGTAGTCTGCGGATTGAGCTTGTCCAGCGCGATAAGGTTTTCCGCAAGCAGCCGGTAGCCGTCGCCGCTGGCATGGTGGAAGCCTGCGTGATTGCCCGCCAGCGCGCCAAGGACGGCGCGGAAGCGGTTCGGGTTCTTGATGTCGAACAGCGCGTGCCCGGTCAGCGTCCTGGCCGTGGCCGCGGCCTTCTCCGGGGCGGCGCAGGCGATCTGCAGGGCAAACCACTTGTCCATCACCAGCCGGTCGTCCTGCCATTGGTCAAAGAAGGCCTGCGATTGCTCCGTGCCTTTCTCTGCCTTCATCAGGCAGGAGAGCGCGGCATATTGCTGGGTCATGTTGTCCGCGGCCTCATACTGGCGCGCGGCCTCGGCGCCGCCGTCAAGCCGGGTCAGGAGCGACAGCACGCGGCCGTTCAGCGCGCGTTTGCCCGCGCCCTCGGCGTCCGGCTCGTAAGGCCCGTCAACCGTGGTCGCCGCATAGAGCCGGGGCAGGCTAGTCTCCAGCTGCTGCGCCAGCGTCTGGGTGAAGGTCTCCGCCGCATCGTAGATCTTCTGCGGATCGGGGGTGAAGCCGCGCTCTGCCAGGGTCTGGGCAATGTCGGACTGGCTGGGCGGGGTCAGCACCAGAGCCCGGAAGGCCGGGTCCAGCGCGTCGTCGCGCACGAGCTTGGCGAGCGCGTCCAGATAGTCCGCATCCGGCGCCGCGCCGTCAAGCACCATTGCCACGCGGGTTTCCTTGGCCAGCGCGTTGCCCGCCTCCCAGCGGTTGAAAGGGTCGGTGTCATGGGCCAGCAGGAAGGCGCGCTCCGCGTTGGAGGTCTCGCGCTCCAGGATCACCGGGGCGGAGAATTCACGCAGGATGGAAGGAACCGGTTTGGCGGCGAGGCCGTCGAAGGCGAAGCTCTGCTTGGCCTCGGTCAGCTCCAGCACCTCGGTGCCGCGCACCTCGCCGCCGTTGGGCGACAGCAGCCCGACCGCCACAGGGATCACCCGCGGCGCCTTTTCCGGCTGCCCGGGCGTTGGCGGTGTCGATTGTTCGAAGGTGAGGGTGTAGGTGCCATCGGCATAGTCTTCGGTAACCTTCAGGCGCGGGGTGCCAGCCTGGCTGTACCACAGCTTGAATTGGCTGAGGTCGCGGCCGGTGGCGTCCTCGAAGACCTTCAGCCAGTCTTCGATCGTGCAGGCCTCACCGTCGTGGCGCTCGAAGTAGAGGTCCAGTGCCTTGGCATAGTTGCCGTCCCCCACCAGACGCTTCAGCATGCCGATCACCTCGGCGCCTTTTTCATAGACGGTGGCGGTGTAGAAGTTGTTGATTTCCTGGAACTGTTCGGGCCGCGGCGGATGGGCGAGGGGGCCGTTGTCCTCCGGGAATTGGCGGGCGCGCAGCGCAATCACGTCCTCGATCCGCTTCACCGGCTCCGAGCGCATGTCGGCAGTGAACTGCGCGTCGCGGAACACCGTCAGCCCCTCCTTCAGGCAGAGCTGGAACCAGTCGCGGCAGGTGATGCGGTTGCCGGTCCAGTTGTGGAAATACTCATGCGCGATAATCGCCTCGATCCGTTCGAAGTTGCCATCGGTGGAGGTCTCGGGCGAGGCCAGCACGCAGGAGGAGTTGAAGATGTTCAGCCCCTTGTTCTCCATCGCGCCCATGTTGAAATCATCCACCGCGACGATGTTGAAGATGTCGAGGTCGTATTCGCGGCCATAGACATCCTCGTCCCATTTCATCGACTTCTTCAGCGCCTCCATGCCGAACGCGCATTTGCCCTCGTCCGGGCCGGGGCGGACCCAGATGTTCAGCTCCACCTCCTTGCCCGACCTGGTTGTGAACTGGCCGGGGTAGTTGACCAGATCACCCGCGACCAGGGCAAACAGATAGGCCGGCTTCGGCCACGGGTCGTGCCATTCGGCCCAGCCTTCACCCCGGCCCGTGGGGTTGCCATTGGACAGAAGCACAGGTTCATCGCCTTCGATCCGCACGGTGAAGGTGGACATCACATCGGGGCGGTCGGGGTAATAGGTGATCTTGCGGAAGCCCTCGGCCTCGCATTGGGTGCAATACATGCGGTTGGACATGTAAAGCCCCTCCAGCGCGGTATTGCCGGCCGGGTTGATCTCCACCTCGGCTTCCCAGGTGAAGGGGGTGCCGGGCACATCGCACTTGAGCCCGCCCGCCACCAGCTCCGGCGTTACCGCCTGGCCGTCGATCTTTGCCCAGATCAGCTTCAGCTCTTCGCCGTGCAGGAAGAAGGTCTTGTCCGTGGCGTCCGGCTTGGGGGAGAAGCGGATCTTGCTCATAACCCGGGTGGTCTCCGGCGTGAGGCGGAAGGTCAGGTGGACCTCCTCCACCTCAAAGCCGAACGGCGTGTAGTCCTTCAGGTAGAAGGTCTCGGGGGCGGTGGCGGGGGATGCGTCGTTCACGGCGGGGACCTCGTTTTCAGGGAACCGGAGCGGTGTCCGGCACGTAGTTATTCATAGTGGTAGGGGCAGGGCGGCAAGCCGCTCCTTGCCAGGAAATGTTTGGAAGGGAGTTCAGCCATGTCGGCGCCGGATACCAATGTCGAACGTCAGAAAAAGAACCATAAGCCGCCTCTTCTGGGGATCGGTGCGGTAGTGATCTTTGCGCTGGTTCTGCTGGGACTGATGCTGTTGATGGTGTTCGACCGGGGCGGCGAGCAGGACAAGGCGGAAGAACCCGCCGCCGCAGCCGAGGTGCAAACGGTGATCGATGGCGCCGCCGATTGACTGGAGCCGCCATCCGCGTGAATCTCAGGGCGGGCAGGGCAACCTGTGCGCCCTTTTTGCTGCGTTGGAGGCGAAGGCCGGCAGGTGGCGGCCGCTGTAGCACTTTCGGAAATCCTTTTGGCACTTTCTTGAAAAACAAGAAATTGCGTTTGGTTTCAGCGGGAGGCTGTTTTGTTGCTGATCGGAAACTTCTGCCCTAGTTAGGTGGCAGCATACAGTGGTGTACCGCCGGAAGGAGCAAATCATGAGCCGGGTCGAAAAACAGGGAATTCAGGTTGCGCCGGAGCTGGCGGACTTCATCGAGAACCAGGCGCTGCCCGGTACCGGGATCGCGGCGGAGGCGTTCTGGAAGGGCCTTGCGGAGCTGGTGAACGGCTTCGGGCCGGAAAACCATGCGCTGCTCGAAAAGCGGGAAGAGATCCAGCAGAAGATCGACGCCTGGCACATCGCCCACCGCGAGAAGCCGCATGACCACGAGGCCTATAAGGCGTTCCTGGCGGAGATCGGCTACCTGCTGCCCGAGGGAGAGGATTTCCAGATCGAAACCCGAAACGTCGACCCCGAGATCGCCACGGTGCCCGGCCCGCAGCTGGTGGTGCCGATCACCAACGCGCGTTATGCGCTGAACGCTGCGAATGCGCGCTGGGGCAGTCTTTACGATGGGTTCTACGGAACCGACGCGATGGGCAGCCCGGCGCCCAAGGGCGGCTACGACAAGGGCCGCGGTGCCCGGGTGGTGGCGCGCGCGCGGGTGTTCCTGGACGAGACCTTCCCGATTGACGGCGCCAGCCATGCGGATGTGCGCCGCTACCACGTGCAGGACGGCCAGCTGCTGGTGGACGACCTGCCGCTGGCGCAGCCGGAGAAATTCGCAGGCTTCCGCGGCAACCCCAAGGCGCCGGAAGCGGTTCTCTTGCGCAACAACGGCCTGCACGTCGAACTGGTTTTTGACCGTGCCCATGCCATCGGCGCACGCGATCAGGCGGGGCTGGCGGATGTGCGGCTGGAAAGTGCCATGTCCGCGATCATGGACTGCGAGGACTCCGTGGCCTGTGTCGATGCCGCCGACAAGGTGCAGGCCTATTCCAATTGGCTGGGCCTGATGCGCGGAGATCTGGAGGCCAGGCTGGAGAAGGGCGGCAAGACCGTCACCCGCCGGCTCAACCCCGACCGCGGCTACAGCGCGCCGGACGGCAGCGCGCTGACCCTGAAGGGCCGCGCCCTTCTGTGGGTGCGCAACGTGGGCCATCTGATGACCAACCCGGCGGTGCTGGACAAGGACGGCAACGAGGCTTTCGAGGGGCTGCTGGACGCGCTGATCACCGTCACCATCGCCATGCATGATCTGGCCCGCGAGGGCGGCAACTCGGCGCATGGCTCGGTCTATGTGGTGAAGCCGAAGATGCATGGTCCGGAGGAAGTCGCCTTTGCCGACCGCATCTTTGACAAGGTCGAGGACATCCTGGGCCTGCCGCGCCACACCGTGAAGATCGGCATCATGGACGAGGAGCGCCGCACCTCGGTGAACCTCAAGGAATGCATCCGCGCCGCCAAGCACCGGGTGGCCTTCATCAACACCGGCTTCCTGGACCGCACTGGCGATGAGATCCACACCTCGATGGAGGCAGGCCCGTTTTCGCGCAAGGATTTCATCAAGCGCAAGGCATGGCTCGGCGCCTATGAGGCGCTGAACGTCGATATCGGCCTGGAGTGCGGGCTTTCGGGCAAGGCGCAGATCGGCAAGGGCATGTGGGCGATGCCGGACATGATGGCGGCGATGCTGGAACAGAAGATCGAGCACCCGAAATCCGGCGCCAACTGCGCCTGGGTGCCGAGCCCGACCGCCGCCACCCTGCATGCGCTGCATTACCACAAGGTCGATGTGTTTGCGGTGCAGGAGCGGCTCAAGGCCGGCGGCCGCCGCGCCCATGTGGATGGTATCCTCGAAATTCCGCTGGCGGCCTTCCGCAAGTGGACCCCGGAACAGATCCGGCGCGAGGTGGAGAACAACGCCCAAGGCATCCTTGGCTATGTGGTGCGCTGGATCGACCAGGGCGTCGGATGCTCCAAGGTGCCCGACATCAACAACGTCGGCCTGATGGAAGACCGCGCCACCTGCCGGATCAGCGCCCAGCACCTGGCAAACTGGCTGCACCACGAAGTGGTCTCGCGCGAGAACGTGATGGCCGCGATGCGCAAGATGGCCGCGGTGGTGGATCAGCAGAATGCGGATGATCCGGCCTACCGGCCGATGGCGCCGGGTTTTGACGGCATCGCCTTCCAGGCCGCTTGCGATCTGGTATTCAAGGGCCGCGAGCAGCCCTCCGGCTATACCGAGCCGGTGCTCCACGCCCGCCGCCTTGAGCTGAAGGGTGAGGCTGCGGCGAACTGACCGCAAGAAACAGTTTCCGCAAATTTGCGGGTAGTCAAAGGGGGCCGTTTGGCCTCCTTTTTCGTCGTGTTACGCAACGTCACGGGATCGGGAGGACTACCACGAATGGCGGAACTGACTTTGACACAGGCGCGCGGCATCATCCGCGCGACATTGGAGGAAGGCCGGGCGCAGGCGCTGAAGCCCTTGTCGGTTGTGGTGCTGGACAGCGGCGGCCATGTGCTCGCCTTCGAGCGCGAGGACGGCGCAGCACCGGGACGCTTTGCCATTGCCCAGGGCAAGGCATTCGGCACGGTGATGCTGGGCATGGGCGGGGTGGCGCAGATGGCGCGGGCGGAAAGCCAGCCCTATTTCATGGCTGCGGTGAACGGCGTCTACGGCGGCCAGGTGGTGCCGGTGCCGGGCGGCGTGCTGATCCGCGGACCACAGGGGCAGGTGATCGGCGCGGTTGGGGTCACGGGCGATACCTCGGAAAATGACGCAAAGGCTGCGCTGGCCGGTATCGACGCAGCCGGCCTGACAGGCGAAGCATGAGGCGTCCGCAGAGGGAGTGAGCCGGGCCGGTCAGCTCTTTCCGTTGCGAACTGAGAAGCCGCAATCGTCAGCAATGGAAAGCTGCAAAAAACCGAAGCCCTCTCCCGCCCGGGCGGGAGAGGGTGCTGCCGGCGTGCGCGCGCGGGATGAATTGCGCAGGCCGGTCAGCTGGGCGGCCGCGGCGGCACCTGCCGGGCCCCGGGCCACCTTGCGGACAGCCAGGGCTTGGGGGAGAAATAACCGGCAGGCGCCTGCCTGCGTGCCGCCCTGTCTTCGATCAGTCCTGACTGCCCCTGCTCAGGGCAGGATCACTGAATCCACCACGTGGATCACACCGTTCGAGGTCTCGATATCGGCCTGGACCACGGTGGCATCGTTCACTTTCACCCCGTCCGAGGTGTTGAATGTCAGATCGTCGCCCATCACCGTGGCGGCGGTCATGCCGTCGCTGATGCCGGAGGACATCACCTTGCCCGGCACCACGTGATAGGTGAGGATACGCGTCAGCTGATCCTTGTTTTCCGGTTTCAGCAACGTGTCGACAGTGCCCTCGGGCAGCTTCGCAAAGGCCTCGTCGGTGGGCGCAAAGACGGTGAACGGGCCGTCACCCTTCAGGGTTTCCACCAGATCGGCCGCGGTCAGCGCTGCCGCGAGCGTGTCGAATTGCCCGGCCTCCATTGCGGTGCCGACGATATCCTTGGAGCCCGCCAGCGCCGCGCCGGGAAGGGCCAGGCTGGCAGCAAGCGCGAAGGATGCCAGGGAAAGGCGTTTGGTGAACATTTAACTTCCTTTCTGTCAAAGCCAGAGCGGAGAACGAAACTGGCAGCATCAGCCTGCTGCGCAATACTTTTGCATGTTATGCACATTTGCGTGATGTGCACTATTTTTGCATTAAGGTAAATTTCACGCGGATCGGTTTCCCCCGGAGGCAAAATCATGGTTAAGGCTGGCTTGTCGGACACCCTGCAGGAGGGGCTGGAGGCCTACCGAATCGGCCCCAAGCTGCGCGCCCTGCGCACGGGGAAGGCGATGGGGCTGGCGCAGCTCGGCGATCACACCGGCCTGTCTGCCGCCATGCTGTCGCGGATCGAGCGCGGCCAGGTCTTTCCCACGCTGGCGACGCTGCTGCGCATCGCGATGGTGTTCGGCGTCGGGCTCGACCATTTCTTCGGCCCCGGTGAGGACGCGCCGGTGCTGGAAGTTGTGCGCGCCCGCGACCGGCTGAAGCTGGGCGACACACGGGACGGGCCGGTCTCCTACCTGTTCGAGAGCCTGAACTTCCCGGTGACCAAGGGCCGGTTCCAGGCTTACCTGGCTGAGTTCACCGGCCGCGCCCCGGCCAGCCCGCCGCATGCCCATCCCGGCGCCGAGATGATCTATGTGACCGAAGGGCAGCTGGAGCTGTCGATCCACGGCCGCGGCGAAGTGCTGGGCAAGGGCGACAGCGTCTACTTTGATTCCGGCTTTGAGCACAGCTACCGCGCCGCGGGCGGCTCGCGCTGCCAGGTGATCGTGGTGGTCTCCCGCACGCCGGAGGCAGGCGGGGCGGAGGGCTGAACCCAGAGCCTGCGCCGTCTCCAGCGCCCGAAAGGGCAGGCGCCAGCGGCCGCCTGTGTGCAGGCAAACACGCGCCTGTGCTGCGGCGCAGTTGAACCGGCGCCCGCGCGCGGCTAGGTTTTCAGTGCAAAAACAAGCGAGAGTGGATCATGGCGCGCCCAAAGGTTGGCATTATCGGCAATTCCTATCTGATCGACGATCAATATCCGGTTCATGCAGGCGGGACAATGAACTCGGAAGCGGTAGCCGAGGTCGCGGGCTGCATGCCTCTGATGATCCCCTCCGATCCGCGTTTCGTCACGGTGGAGGAGCTGCTGGAGACCTTCGACGGCTTTCTGCTCACCGGCGGCCGCCCCAACGTGCACCCCAACGAGTACGGCGAGGACGAGACCGCGGCCCATGGCGCCTTCGACCGCGCCCGCGATGCGGTGACCCTGCCGCTGGTGCGCGCCTGCGTGGAGCGCGGCCAGCCCTTCCTCGGCATTTGCCGCGGCTTTCAGGAGGTGAACGTCGCGATGGGCGGCGCGCTGCACCCGGAAATCCGCGACCTGCCGGGCCGGTTGAACCACCGCATGCCGCCTGATGGCACGCTGGAGGAGAAATTCGCCCTGCGCCACCCGGTGAGCTTTTCGCCGGGCGGCCCCTTCCACCAGCTCTTCGGTGCGCAGGAGGTGATGACCAACACGTTGCACGGGCAGGGCATCAAGCGCCCCGGCGCGCGGGTGGTTGTCGACGGCCACGCGCCCGACGGCACGCCCGAGGCGATCTATGTGAAGGACGCGCCCGGCTTCACCCTCGCGGTGCAATGGCACCCGGAATGGGACGCGGTCAACGATCCGGTGTCGCGCCCCCTGTTCGAGGCCTTCGGCGACGCCGTGCGTGCCTGGTCCGCGGGCGCGCCGCGCGGGGGGCTGCAGAAGACAGCCTGAGCGCGCGGGCCCGCGGCATCGGATCGCCCGGTGCGGGCCCGGCCCTGCCGTCAGGAAAGCGTTTTGGCGTAGGTGTCCAGCTGGTTCGCCACCACGCCCCAGCCCGCGTGGAAGCCCATTTGCTCATGCGTCTCGCGCGCCTCGGCGGTGCGGTGGCGGGCAATGATGGTGAGGGTGGTGCCGCCGCCCTCCGCTGCGTCGAACAGCAGGATGGCGGTCATGAACGGATCCTCCGCGGGTTTCCAGCCTTCGCTGTAGGCATCGGTGAAGACAAGCTTCTTTTCCTGTTCCACTTCCAGGAAGACCCCGTGGTTGCGGATCTCGCGGCCCTCGACGTCAAAGGTGGTGTTGAACCGGCCGCCGGGGCGCAGGTCGATCTCGCAGGCGGTGACGGCGTGCGGTTCAGGGATAAAGAAGGCGCGCAGATGCGCAGGCGTGGTCCAGCAGGTCCAGAGCCGTGCGGGGGCCGCGTCAAGACGGCGGGTGAGGCTCAGGTCAGTGTCCGGGTCCAGCGTGATGCCTGCCCGTATGCCCGCCGCGGTGCCATGTTCCGTTCTGCCGTGCTGCGCCATCCTCAGTCCCCTCCTTGCACCTGTCGGCCGCCGCCCGCGGGAGGCGGGCAGGCGGTGTGTGCAAGCCATGGGAGCACGGGCTAGACCAGCAAGTCAAACCCGTGCATCAGCGGCAGCTCCCTGGCACGCCGGCCGGTAAGGTCGAACAGGGCATTGGCAAGCGCCGGGGCGGCTGGCGGTGTGCCGGGCTCCCCGGCGCCGCCCAGATGCGTCTGTACTTCGAGTACCTGCACTTCGGTCTTCGGCATCGTGTGCATGCGCAGCGCCTCGTAATCCGGAAAGTTGCCCTGTTCCGCCATCCCGTCAGTGAATGTGATCTCGCCGAAGCAGGCGGCCGAGAGCCCGTAGGCCATGCCCCCGAACATCTGCGCCTTGACGTTCTCCGGGTCGATCGCCTGGCCCATGTCGCAGGCGATCCAGGCCCGGGCGATACGGATGCCCGCGTCCTCCTGCTGCACCTCGATCACCTGCGCGACCGGAGTGCCGAAGCTGTAGCACATAGCCACCCCGCGCCCGGTGCCTTCGGGCGTCTCTCCGCTCCAGCCGGACATGTCGCGCACGGTTTCCAACACCCCCGCCGCGGGCGCCCACTCGCGGCGCGCCAGATCCAGCCTGAACGCCAGCGGATCGGCGCCCGCCGCATGGGCCATCTCATCGAGGAAGCTCTCGACGAAGAAGGCGTTGAAACTGTTGCCGACCGAGCGCCAGAAGCCAACCGGCACCGCCACCTCGGCCAGGTGCCCCGCCATGCGGAAGTTGGGGATGGCGTAAGGCGCGTTGGAGAAGCCCTCCACATGCACCTTGTCCGGCCCGGCAGGCGAGAAGCCCGCCAGCCGCCGCATCGCCTGCGCCACTGGGGAGGCCGCGGCGACCTTGCCATCGAGCAGCACCGCCTCGCCATCCTTCACCGCGCCGCGCATCCGCGCCATGGCGCCGGGGCGGTACATGTCGTGGCGCATGTCCTCCTCGCGCGACCAGGTGAGCTGCACCGGCACCCCGGGCATCTGCTTGGCGAGGCGGGTGGCTAGGACGGCATAGTCGACCTCGGCCCGGCGCCCGAAGCCGCCGCCGAGGTAGGTGGTGCGGATATCCACCTGTTCGTTTTCGAGCCCGGCTTCTTCGGCGCATTTCATCTGCGTGAATAGCGGCATCTGGTTGCCGCACCAGACCGTCAGCTTGCCGCCGTCCACCAGTGCCGTGGCGTTCATCGGCTCCATGGTGGCATGCGCGAGGTAGGGCACGCGGTAATTCGCGGTGATCTCGCGGGCGCCCTCGGGCAGGGTACCGGCGTCGCCGTCATCGCGCATCACCGAGTTCGGTTTGGCGTCAAACGCCTGTTCGATCTCCGCAAAGATGCCCTCGGTTTCGGCCGGGTAGGGGGCGGGGCCCCAGCCGATCTCCACCGCTTCCGCCGCCTGCATGGCAATCCAGGTGTTGCGCGCCACCACCGCGATGCCGTTGCCGAGGCTCAGCACCTGCTCCACTCCCGGCATTGCGCGGGCCGCAGTGTCGTCAAAGCCCGCCATGCCGCCGCCCTGGCGGGGGTTCATCCGCAGCGCTGCAAACTTCATCCCCGGCAGCCGCACGTCGATACCGAATTCCGCGGTGCCGGTGGCTTTCTCCACCATGTCGAGCCGCGGCTGAGGCTTGCCGATCAGACGCCATTCGCTTTTCGGGCGCAGGTCTGCCTGCACCGGGTCAAGCCGGGCGGCATCTGCAGCCAGATCCGCGTAGGGAATGCGGGTTCCGTCCGGCGCAATCACCGCCCCGGCCGCCGTGGCCAGCTCTCCGCGGTCCATGTCCAGGCGCGCGGCGGCGGCCTGTTTCAGCGTCTCCCGCGCGCTGGCGCCGGCGCGGCGCATCCGCTCATAGCCGTCCTTCATCGAGGTCGAACCGCCGGTGCCATGCAGGCGCAGCGGTTTGCCGAGATGGCCAAGCGCTTCGCCGACCGCATGGCTGAAGTTGCCGCTGTCATAGCCCTTGCCCGGCAGCGCATCGCCGATGAAGGCCGAGTTATAATAGGCCTTGGCGGCGGGGCCGTGCAGCACCCGCAGTTGATCCAGCTGCACGTCCAGTTCCTCGGCGATCAGCGCGGCCCAGCTGGTCTGCACGCCCTGGCCCATCTCGGCGCGGGGCGCAAACAGGGTGACGCCCTGGGCGTCGATTAGCACAAACGGATTGAGCGCGGCTTCGCCTTCACCCGGTTTCAGCGGGTTGGGCGCCGGTCGGGAGACGGCATAGGCGCCAAAGGCCACCCCGCCGACAATGGCGGCTGAGCCAATAAGGAACGTGCGGCGGGCAATTTTTCCGAGGCCTGCCATGGCTCAGGCCTCCTGCATCTTGCGGGCGGCGTCGTGGATGGCGGCGCGGATGCGGGGATAGGTGCCGCAGCGGCAGAGGTTGCCCTGCATCGCCGCGTCGATTTCGGCAACGGTCGGGGCGGGGTTTTCGGCCAGGAGCCCCGCCGCCTGCATGATCTGCCCGGACTGGCAGTAGCCGCATTGCGCCACCTGATGCGCGACCCAGGCCTGCTGCAGCGCGCTCATCGCCTCCGGCGTGCCCAGACCCTCGATCGTGGTCACCTCGCCCCAGACATCCGCCAGCGCGACCTGGCAGCTGCGCACCGGCTCGCCATCGATATGCACGGTGCAGGCGCCGCAGGCGGCAACGCCGCAGCCGTATTTGGTGCCGGTCAGGCCGATCTCGTCGCGCAGAACCCACAACAGGGGCACCTCGCCCGGCAGATCGACCTGGTGGGATGTTCCGTTGATACGCAGCGTGGCGGGCATGAGGGGCCTCCCTTGGCTTGGCTGATCTGACATGTGCAATCAATTATGTCAGTGTGTCAATTGACAAAATCGTGCCGGGATGTCAAAAGCATTTCCATGAACATGGCAGGCATCGACCCGAAACAGCAGGCTATCCTCACCTCCGCTTGGGCGGCGTTCTCTGCCTATGGGTTCCGCAAGACCTCGATGGATGACATCGCCAAGGGCGCGGGCGTGTCGCGCCCGGCGCTGTATCTGCACTTCAGGAACAAGGAAGCGATCTTCCGCGCGCTGGTGCAGGTCTACTACGGCGCGGCGCTGGCGGATGTGCAGGCGGCGCTGGCCGGGGAGGGAACGCTGAGCGGCCGGCTGGAAGCGGCATTTGCCGCCCAGGGCGGGGAGGCGATGGAGGCGATGCTGTCTTCGCCGCACGGGCTGGAGCTGTTCGAGGCGGGAATGAGCGTTGCGGCGGAGGAGATCTCCGCGGGCGAAGCAGGGCTGCGGGATCTCTATGCCCGGTGGCTGGAGGAAGAGGCCCGCGCGGGCCGCGCGGTGCTGAGCGGACCGGCAGAGGAGATCGCCGCCGCCTTCTGTGCAGCGATGAAGGGGGTGAAGCACACGGCCGCCGGCTTCGCCGCCTACCGGTCCGGCGTGCGCCAGCTGGCCCGCCTGTTCGGCGCTGGGCTGTCAGCGAAGTAACCATCCGTCCAGCCCAAGCCGCTTCGAAGCGACTTGGGACGCGGTTTCGAAACCGCGTCAAGGCGTTTGCAAACGCCTTGAGCGGCGGTTGGCCTAGAGCTCGGTGCGCAGGTGCCAAAGTTCGGGGAACAGTTCCACTTCCAGCATCCGCTTCAGATAGCTTACCCCGCCGGTGCCGCCGGTGCCGCGTTTGAATCCGATCACCCGCTCCACCGTGGTCACATGGTTGAAGCGCCAGCGGCGGAAGTAGTCCTCGAAATCCACCAGCTTCTCGGCGAGTTCATAAAGCTCCCAGTTGGCTTCCGGCGCGCGGTAGACCTCGGTCCAGGCGGCCTGCACCGCATCATTCGGCTGGTAGTGGGCAGAGACATCGCGCTCCAGCACTTCCGCGGGGAGCGGGAAGGCGCGCGACAGCGCCCGCAAGGCAACATCGTAGAGCGAGGGCTGGGTCAGCTCCTCTTCCAGCAGTGCCACCAGGTCGGGGCGGTGGGCATGCGGCTTCAGCATCGCCTTGTTGCGGTTGCCCAGCATGAATTCAATCAGCCGGTACTGGTGCGACTGGAAGCCCGAGCTCTGCCCCAGCGCATCGCGGAAGCGGGTATAATCCGAAGGCGTCATGGTGCGCAGCACATCCCAGGCCGAGTTCAGCTGCTCGAAGATCCGCGCCACCCGCGCAAGCATCTTGAAGGCCTGCCGGGCCTCGCCCTCCAGGAGTTGTTTCCGCGCCGCCTTCAGCTCGTGAATGGCCAGCCGCATCCACAGTTCGGAGGTCTGGTGCTGGATGATGAAAAGCATCTCGTCATGGGCGTCGCTCCATAGCTTCTGAGCATTCAGGAGGGCATCAAGAGAGAGATAGTCGCCGTAGGACATGCGCCCGTCAAAGGACATCTGGGCGCCTTCACCGGCGGGATCATAGGGTTGGGTCATCGCGTCATTCCTTTTCCTAAAATATAGCATGGGTCAGGGAAAGGATGCGCGCCTCCGGTTCAGGGTGCCGCATTGGGCCAGGCGGCGCCAATGCGCGACCCAGCCCGCCGGGCGGCAGAGCGGCACGTGGTATGAGCGGGTAAGCCGCATCAGGTAACTGCGTTGCGGCGCTTGTACTCGGCGCGGTCCCACAGCTTGTTGTTGATCACATCGGCGAGGATCTCCACCGCCGCGCGCACGTCGTCCGCGTCGATGTAGAGCGGGGTGAAGCCGAAGCGCATGATGTCCGGCGCGCGGAAGTCGCCGATCACGCCGCGATCGATCAGCGCCTGCATCGCGGCGTAGCCTTCGGCGAATTTGAACGACACCTGGCTGCCCCGGTAGGCCGCATCGCGGGGGGAGGCGAGCTCCAGGCGGGGGCATTTTGCCTCCACCCCGGCGATGAACAGGTCGCAGAGCTCAATGGATTTGGCGCGCACATCGGCCATGTCCGCCATGTCCCAGACGTCCATCGCCGCTTCCAGCGCGGTGAGCTGCAGGATCGGCGGGGTGCCGACGCGCATCCGCTCCACCCCGCGGCCGGGCCGGTAGTCGAGGTCGAAGGCGAAAGGCGCCTCATGCCCGAGCCAGCCGGAGAGCGCCGGGCGGGCGGTCTCTGCGTGGCGCGGCGAGACATAGATGAAGGCCGGGGCGCCGGGGCCGCCGTTCAGGTACTTGTAGGTGCAGCCGACCGCGAAATCCGCGCCGCAGCCTGCCAGGTCCACCGGAATGGCGCCCGCCGAATGGGCCAGGTCCCAGACCGTCAGCACGCCATGCGCGTGGGCCTTCTCTGTCAGCGCCTTCATGTCGTGCTTGCGGCCGGTGCGGTAGTCGACCTCGGTGATCATCAGCACCGCGATCTCGTCGGTGATGTGCTCCGCCACCGCTTCCGGGTCGACCACGCGCAGCTCGTAGTCGTCACCCAGCGATTTCAGCAGCCCCTCGGCCATGTAAAGATCGGTGGGGAAGTTGCCATTGTCGGACAGCACCACCTTGCGGCCGGGGTTCAGCTCCAGCGCCGAGGCGACGGCCTGATAGACCTTGATCGACAGCGTGTCGCCCATCACCACATGGCCCGGCTCCGCCCCGATCAGCCGCCCGATGCGGTCTCCCAGCGCCGAGGGCTTCTCCATCCAGCCGGCCTTGTTCCATCCGGTGATCAGCATCTGGCCCCACTCGTCCGCGATCATCGCCCCGACCCGGTCCTTGGCGGCGCGGGGCAGGGGGCCAAGCGAGTTGCCGTCCAGGTAGATTACCCCGTCGGGCAGGTCGAACATCGCCTTGGTTGCGGCAAAATCGGTCATGGCGGCCTCGCATGTGTTGAGGTATTTCAAGCTTAAAGCTTTTTGCGGTGCTACCGCATCCGCGCCGCTCTGTCCAGAGCTTAGCGCCCGGCAGGCCCTGGCTGCGGGTCCGGAATCCCCAGTTCCGCCCGCTTGCGCTTTGACAGGCCCGCGGTCACCAGAGTGTAAGACAGGGTGATTTGCTCCCGCAGTTCCGCATCTGTCAATCCGGGCTCCGCAAAGTGCTGCAGCCACTTCATGCCGCGCGACGCAAGATAGGGCGCAGGGCGGACGCCGGGGCGCTCCTGGAGCACCTCATAGGCGATGTCGCCGGCCTTGAAGGTGAAGGCATCCTTGCCGCCGGCCCAACCGCAGACGGCAAACAATTTGCCGCCCGCCTTCCAAACGTCCGAGTTGCCCCATTGAACGGCGTGCTCCGCCGCCGGGAAGGTCCCGCAGAACGTGTTGAACGCCTCCCGGTCCATCAGGCCTGGCCGCCCGCGATCTCGATGCACTGGCCGTTGACCGATTGCGAGCCCGGCCCGCAAAGCCAGAGCGCCGCCGCCGCGACTTCCTCTGGTGCGATCAGCCGCTTGTGGCGGTTGGCATTGACCATCACGCTCATCGCGTCCTGCGCGCTCATCCCGGCGCGTTCGGAGATCGCGGTGACATTGCGCTCCACGATCGGGGTGTCCACATAGCCCGGGCAGATCGCGTTGAAGGTGAAGGGCGTGCCGAGGTAATCCTCGCTCAGCGCGCGGGTGAGGCCGATCATGCCGTGCTTGCTGGCCGTGTAGCAGGCGCCGCCCTTCAGCCCGCGCAGCCCCGCGATCGACGACACGCTGATAACCCGCCCCCAATCTGTCTCCCGCATCGAGGCAAAGCACTCGCGGATGGTCAGGAAGGCGCCGTCCAGGTTGGTCGCCATCATGTTGCGCCAGAACTCCATCGAGGTCTTGTGCAGCGCCATGCCCTCGGCCACGCCTGCGTTGGCGACGCAGATTTGCACCGGGCCGCGGGCATCCGCGGAGGATTTCACCTTGGCGGCAACATCCGCCTCGTCGCGCACATCCATCACCAGCGGGTGCAGCCGCCCCGCCGCGGCTTCTTCCAGCACCTCCTGGCGGCGGCCGGTGATGGTGACCTCCGCGCCCTGATCCGCCAGTGCCTCTGCGATCGCGAGTCCAATGCCGGTGCCGCCGCCGGTGACCAGCGCGTGTTTGCCTTGCAGTGTCATCTTCCCTGTCTCCTCCCTGGTTGCGGGCTCAGCCTAGCCGCGGCGTCGGGGCTGGCAAGCGCGCCGTGCCGTCACAGGCGGGGTGTCCTGCGCCGATTCTGCCCCGGCGCCCACCTGAATTTGCCGTAGCGGCAGGCACCGTATTGCAAACGGGTGCGCGAAATTGTCCCTGTTACGAAATAGACTTAGCCAATCCGGGCGTTTTGTGCAGGATCGTGCCGCATCCCGGGACAGATTCGCCGTTTCCGGGAGGGACGGGAGCATTCCGTCCTTTTCTTGCGCCCCGGGCCTTGCGGGTCTGGACGCTCCGGCCGGATGAGGAAAGACTGCCCGCGATGCGCTTGATCTCAGAACATAATCTCCGGCGGGCGGCGGCGTGATGCGCTGGCTGGATATCCCGCCCGCCTGGCTTCTGGGCTTTGCCGCCCTGGCCTGGCTGCAAGCGGAGTATTTTCCGGCCGGTCTGAGTTTCGGCGGCGCCTGGGCCGATTTCCTGGGAGGGCTGCTGGTTGGCGGCGGTCTGCTGCTGGCGGTGCTTGCGGTGACCGAATTGCGCCGCCACCGCACCACCGTGCTGCCGCATGAGACGCCGGAGCGGCTGGTCCAGACGGGCATTTTCAGCCGCAGCCGCAACCCGATCTACCTCGGCGACGTGCTGATCCTGGCGGGGCTGGTCCTGTGGTTCGATGCGGTGCTGTCCCTGGTGCTGGTGCCGCTGTTCCTGTGGCTGCTGGAGCGGCGCTTCGTCCTGCCCGAGGAGGACCGCATGCGGCGGGCCTTCGGCGCGGACTGGGCGCGCTATGAACGAAAGGTGCGGCGCTGGCTGTGATAGCTTTGCGGCAGTGCAGCGAGATATCTGCGGCGACGCAGCGAAACCCTTGCGCAACAATATTGCGCAAGATAGTAGAAATCTTTGTGATCCGTGTCTGCACGATGCGGATGCGGACAAGACGAGGGGGACCGATGCGGTGAAGATAGGTACACCAAAAGAGATAATTCCGGGCGAAAACCGGGTTGCGATGACGCCGGACTCGGCGCGGCAGCTGCAGAAGCTGGGGTATACTTGCGCGATCGAGAGCGGGGCGGGGGCTGGGGCGGGGTTTTCCGATGCCGCTTACGAGGCCGCGGGCGTGGAGGTTG